>NZ_JBHXTJ010000008.1:245054-269017 GCF_042677525.1 Streptomyces sp. NPDC127114 | reverse complement strand
GGTTCGTTGATTTGTAGAAGAGACGGGCCTAACCGTCCGGACACCCCTGCCCCCGCTCCGGCCCCGGACCCCTCCCCGCCGTCGTCGGCTGCGGGTCCGCTACCGTTCCCGACCCCTCCCGCCGTCCTCGGCACCGGCGCCGATTCGGTTCCGGGCCCCTCCCGCCCCCGTCGGCCTCCGCCCCACTCCAGTCCAGACCCCTCCCGCCATCCTCGGCCCCGGCGCCGATTCGGTTCCGGGCCCCTCCCGCCCTCGTCGGCATCCGCCCCGCTCCGGTTCCGGGCCCTCTCGCCGTCGTCTGCTGCCGGGTCCGCTACGGTTCCCGGCCGCTTTCGCCCCGGGCCCCGCCCGTCGTCGGCCCCTTCAGCCGTAAATCCGGTGGAATTCCGCCCCTCCCCGGGTGTTAGCGTTCCCTCGCCGGCCGCGGGACTCCGGTGCGACTTCCGGGACCTGCCTCTGAAGCAACGTATTCGCTGTTCGCGCCCCCATTCCCCGGCCGGCACCCACGTGCAAGGAGCCCACGATGTCCGACCTCCTCGCCGCCGAGGACGTCCTGCTCTTCGTCAACGCGGCCGTCACCGCCACCGGGCAGCGCGAGTTCCGGGGCGGCGCCGAGGAGCAGCGGCTGTCGCTCGCCTTTCTGCACGAGTACGTGCGGGTCAACTACCGTCCGCTGTACGCCGCCGCGCTCGCGCTCGACATCAACGACCACAACGCGGCCCTGATCGTCGAGCAGCTGCTGCGCAGTTCGCGCGACGCCGGGCCCGCCGAGGTCCGGCGGGAGGGCCGGCTGATCGCCGCGCGGCTGGCGAAGCTGCCGCCGCAGCGCGTCTACCGGCTGTTCCGCGCCCTGCGCGCGGCCGGCGTGAACAACCGGCGGACCCGGGCGATCATGCGCGACTGGCTGGCGGACCGTCCCGACCTCGCGCACGACGCCGTGAAGTACCGGTCGGGGGTCAGGTCGGCGGCCCGTCACGCCCATCTGCCGCTCCGGGTGGCCGGGGGCGAGGTCGGTGACTTCCTCTTCGCGCCGCGCCGCCGCACCCGCTACGCGCATCCCGTCCTGGAGGCGTTCCGCCGGGCGCGCCACGAGCAGGGGGCGCTGTACGAGCTGCCGTTCACCGTCGCCGAGGGCTTCGCCGCCCGGCACGGGATCGCCCGTGAGGTGTTCCTGGAGCGGATGGCGCCCCGCATGACGCGCCTGGAGCGGCTGCGCGCGCGTCCGGCGGCGAGCGACCTGTCCGCGATGCCGCTGACCCGGCTCGCGCTGTACGTGCTGTCTCTCCCCTTCGGGGAGAGAAGGGAGCGTCGTACCGAGCTGACCGGCGCCCTGCGGGCCGCCGCGCGGCGGGTGGCCGGGCCGCACGTCGGCTCCTGGGGACGGGTGGCGGCGGTGCTCGACGACAGCTGGTCCTCGTCCGGTTCGGCGGTGAAGCGGCGCCGTCCGCTGGCCGTCGCCCTCGGCTGCCACTTCCTCCTGGAGGCGCTGGCCGCGCCCGGCGCGTACGCGGCGCACTGGACCTCGGGAGCGCGCGATCCGCTGCTCGTGCGGCCGTGGGGAGCGACGCCGCTCGGCGCGCGGATCCTGGACGCCCTGGAGCACGCCCCCGAGCGGCTGGTGCTCGTCTCCGACGGCTGGGACAACGCGCCGCCCGGGCTGGCCGGTGAGGTGCTGCGGGTGTGGCGGTCGCGGCTCGATCCGGAGCAGCGGACGCATGTGGTCCATGTGAACCCCGTATACGACGCCGATGTCTTCGACGTGCGCAGGCTCGCGCCCGCCGTCCCCACGGCGGGCATCCGGGACGCGGAGGACCTCCCGGCCCTCGTCGAGATCGCCCGCTTCGCGGAGGGCCGCGAGGGCCTGTCCGCACTGCGGGCGTACCTGGACCGCCGGGTGGAGCTGTTCCTGGGGGACGAGGAGGTGCGGCCGGCGTGACGCGGATCGATCTGAGCGGGCTCGTGGTGCGGCCCTCGCAGGTGTGGGGCGGGGTGCGGCTGGTGCCGCTCGTGCGGGAGGAGCCGGTGGAGGGGCTTCGGCTGCGGCGTGAGGTGTACGCGCGCTCGTGGGGGCCCGACACGGTCGACGTCGGTGACGGCACCACGTACACGTCGTACGTCCCGCACGGCTTCGTCGCCGACTGGAGCGGGGGCGGGGCGCAGGGCGCCGCCTACGGGACGCGGCTCGGGGACGAGCCGCCCGTCGCCGTGCCCGTGCGCCGCCTCGCCCGGCGGCGGCAGGGCGAGCCGCGGCTGCGGTTCCTGCCGCTCCACCTCGCGATCGAGGGGTATCTCGCGCTGCACTTCGGCGGTCCTTCCATAGTGTGGGACGAGTGGTCCAGGGAGGCGGTGCGCCGCGGTCTCTCGCCGCGCGCGGAGGCGGCGTACGCGGGGTGGCAGGTGCCCGGGCTCGCGGAGGCGCTGCGGGTCTTCGAGATCCACCCGGGGCAGTGCGGGGTGATGCTGTACGTCGCCGACGCGCTGGCCGCGGCGTTCGTCGTGCCGCACCCGGACGACTACCGGCTGCTGCACGCCACGCTGGTGGAGGACCTGTTCGGGGAGCTGGTCCACCAGTACGCGCACTACGGCGCGCCGGTCGGCGACTTCACCGCGTCCCTCGGCGACGGCGGTTCCGTCCGCTCGCTCGCCGATCTGCGCCGTGCCGCCGTGCGGGAGGAGCGGGCGTGGGCCGAGGCGCACGACGGGCTGATGGCGCGGGACCTGCTGGAGACCCCGTACGCCTTCGAGCGCGTGCACACGATGGGCGGCTTCCGGCTGTACCGCTTCCTGCCGCCGTTCCTGCGGTCCGGGCAGGAGCAGCACATCGGGGAGCTGATCAGCGACCACCGGGGCCGGACGGCCTATCTGAAGACGTTCCGGCTGTCGGAGAAGCAGATCCGGCGGGGGCACCTGCTGCGCCGGCTCGCCGACTGCGACTGGCACCTGGGGCGTACGGCGGAGGCTCTCGGCACCTCGTACGCCGAGGTGGTGGCGCGGATCGAGCGGGCCGGGTTCGGGGCGCTCCTCGACGCGCACGCCGTCGCACGGCGGCGGCGCGATTCGGAGGAAGGCTGAGTAACACGGGGTTCACAATCGGGCAACCGACGGGAAATCCCGTGTTGCGAAGCTGCGCTCAGACGCAGACACACCGCCACCGCAGCTCTCGCAATGTCGCGAGCGGCCGCCGAGGACCCGCAGCACGCCAAAGGATGAGGCCCCGTGACCTTCAAGGCTGAGTACATCTGGATCGACGGCACCGAGCCGACCGCCAAGCTCCGCTCCAAGACGAAGATCATCCCCGGTGACGGTCTTCCGCTGGAGGAGCTGCCGATCTGGGGCTTCGACGGTTCCAGCACGAACCAGGCCAAGGGTCACGCCTCGGACCGCGTCCTCAAGCCGGTCTTCTCCTGCCCGGACCCGATCCGCGGCGGCAACGACGTCCTGGTGATGTGCGAGGTCCTCAACACGGACATGACGCCGCACGAGACCAACACGCGTGCCGCGCTGGCCGAGGTGTACGCGAAGTACGCCGCCCAGGAGCCGATCTTCGGCATCGAGCAGGAGTACACCTTCTTCGACGGCGAGCGTCCGCTCGGCTTCCCGGTGGGCGGCTTCCCGGCCCCGCAGGGCGGCTACTACTGCGGCGTCGGCGCCGACGAGATCTTCGGCCGTCCGATCGTCGAGGCGCACCTGGAGAACTGCCTCAAGGCGGGTCTGGGCATCTCCGGCATCAACGCCGAGGTCATGCCGGGCCAGTGGGAGTTCCAGGTCGGCCCGCTCGCGCCGCTGGACGTCGCCGACCAGCTGTGGGTGGCCCGCTGGCTGCTCTACCGCACCGCCGAGGACTTCGACGTCTCCGCGACCCTGGACCCGAAGCCGGTGAAGGGCGACTGGAACGGCGCGGGCGCGCACACCAACTTCTCCACGAAGGCGATGCGCGAGGGCTACGACGCGATCATCACCGCGTGCGAGGCGCTGGGCGAGGGCTCGAAGCCGCTCGACCACGTCAAGAACTACGGCGCCGGCATCGACGACCGTCTGACCGGTCTGCACGAGACCGCCCCGTGGGACCAGTACTCCTACGGCGTCTCCGACCGCGGTGCCTCGGTCCGCATCCCGTGGCAGGTCGAGCAGGACCGGAAGGGCTACATCGAGGACCGCCGCCCGAACGCGAACGTCGACCCGTACACGGTGACCCGCCTCCTGGTCGACACCTGCTGCGAGGCCCTGGAGAAGGCCGGCCAGGTCTGATCCGCGCACGTCGTACGAGGGGTGCCCGCCGTGTTCCGGGGCGGCCACCCCTCGTCGCGTTGTCAGAGGGTCCTGGCACTGTGGACTCATGCTCGACATCGCGGTGCAGACCGAGAACAGGGAGAAGCACGTCCGGCCGTCCGAGGAGGATCTGGCGGGCCTCGTGCGGCGCATCGGCGCCGACGGCGACCGTTTCCTGATCCTCCAGCGGATACCGGACCTGCCGGACGTCTTCGCGCAGGTGTGGCACGCCGAGGGCGGCCGGTACCAGGTGGAGCACCGCGCCGGAGCACCCGAGCTGCACGTCGGGACGGAGCTCGACGACCCGGGCCGGGTCGCGGCGGTCCTGGCCGCGTGGGCGCGCGGGGAGGACGACTGGGACGCGGGACTCGCGTGGGAGAACCTGGGCTTCGCGCCCGCGCCCGAGGCGCCCGAACTCCCGGCGGAGATACGGGCGGACCTGGAGGAGCGGGTGCGCGAGCAGCTCCGCTGCGGCTATGCCGACCGGGAGCGGCTGACCCGGATCGCCCAGGAGGAGGTGTTCTCCCCGGAGGAGTATCCGGTGTCCCGGGAGCAGGCGTCGGCGCTCGTGGACCGGCTGTGGCTGGAGCGCGTCGAGGAGATGGCCGGCTGGGAGGGGACCACCGATCCGGAGCGGATCACGGCCGCCTTCGCCGCGCTCGGCTCCGCCGGGATCGTCGCCCGGGAGCACTTCACCTGCTGCCGCACCTGCGGCACGTCGGAGATCGGCGCCGAGGAGGGCGCCGACCACGCGCGCGGGTTCGTCTTCTTCCACTACCAGTGCACGGAGGGCGCGGCGAGCGGTGGTCCGCTGTATCTCCTGTACGGCGGGTTCGACCGCTCCCCGGACACGACCGCGGCCGTCGGCGGCGAGGTGGCCGAGGCGCTGCGCGGGCAGGGCCTGACGGTCGACTGGGACGGCGATCCCGGGCAGGCGATACGGGTCACGGGCCTCGACTGGCGCAAGCGGCTGACCGGTTGAGCGGCGGTGTGACGCACGATGTGGGACCGGGGGGTGCTCAGGAGCATTCCCTGCTGGTTTAATAGGGATATGGCCAACTACCAGAACGACAGCGCGACAGGTCGCCGTGACCTCGAGCCGTTCTGGCCTTCCCGTCAGCACCATGACTTCGACCGGTGCTGTCGGCGCGTGAGGAACGCGTCGGCCCTCTAAAGCCCGACCGGAACCGATTCCGGTCCCCGGCCTTCGGCCGACGCGCAAGACGTACGACGTGCACCGTCCGTTCGCAACTCGCGCGAAAGAGCTGAGACTTCCATGGCCCACACCCAGGCTGCCGCCGCCCCCCTGTCCGCCGTCCGTCCCCGTCTGCGGGCCGTCGCGCCCGACGAGGTCGCCACGCTCGCGCAGGTCGCCGACTTCCTGCCGCCCGGCGCCACGCTCCTTCCCGCGCCGCAGCACGCCGTGCCGGCGCTGCCGGGCCGGCCGCCGATGGTCGGGTACCTCGTCCTGCTGCCGGCCGATCAGCAGCCGCCGGCCCCGCCTCTCGTCGAGGAGGGGCCGGTGGTCATCGACAGCGTGCAGCGGATCGCCCGGGTCGACGGGCGGGCGCTCGACCTGACGTATCTGGAGTTCGAGCTGCTCGCCCATCTCGTCAACCGGCCGCACCGGGTGCACACCCGGGACCAGCTGGTCACGACGGTGTGGGGGTACGGGCACGTGGGCGACGGCCGGACCGTCGACGTCCATGTGGCCCGGCTGCGCCGCAAGCTGGGCGCCGAGCACCGCCACACGATCCAGACCGTGCGGCGGGTCGGCTACAAGTACACGCCCTGATCAGGCCTTCGCCTTCGACCTCGCCCGCGCCTTCGCGGCGATTCCCAGGGCGAGGTCGACGGCCAGGAAGGCCACCAGGCTGAGGCCGAGGAGCGGGACGAACCAGCCCGTCAGTGCCGTGACCGCGAGCAGCGGCAACAGCATCGTCGGCGGTACGCGCCGCCAGGCCCCGCGGGCGACCGGCCGGCGGGCCGGGCGGCGCAGCCACCACATGCGGTAGCCCCAGACGACCAGCAGGATCAGGGCGAGCGCCAGGGCGGCGAGGGCCAGCTGGTTGAACAGGCCGAGGAACAGGCCCATGTGGGCGTCGATGCCGACGCGGGTGAGCTGCGCGAGCAGCGGGTAGTCCGCGAAGCGGAGCTCGTCCAGGACCGCGCCGTCGGCCGGGTTCACGGCGACCGAGTCCAGCTGGACCGGGAACTGCTTGTCGGTCTCCTTGACCACGTATCCGCTGCCCTCGGCGGGCAGCACCACGGAGATCGACGGGCTGTCGATGCCGGCCGCGCGGGCCGCCGCGACGGCCTTGTCGATGCCGATGTCCGCGCTTCCGCCCGCGTCGCCGCCCGAGGGGGCCGGGTGGTGGCCGGCGCCGTGGCCCGCGTGTTCGCCGCCGCTCGCGTCGCCGCCGCCCGGGGTGACGGCCGCCGAGAGCTTCGGGGTCGCGCCGCCCAGCCGGTCCTGGACGCCGCCGATGTTCTCGCCCGCGTACCGCGACCAGGTCAGACCGGTGGCGGACAGGGCCACGAGCCCGGCCACCGCCCACAGGCCGACGGTGCCGTGCCAGGAGAGCGTGCGGCGCCGGGACCTGGGGCCGCGCTCCGGCAGGAACAGGGCGCGGCGGTTCTTCCGGCGGCGGCCGAGCCACAGGGCGAGGCCGCCGAGCGCGACCACCCACAGCCAGCTGGCGGCCAGTTCGCTGTAGTTGCGGCCGAGCTCGCCCAGGTGCAGGTCGACGTGGAGCCCGGATATCCAGGTGCGCAGCGGGAGCGCGCCCGAGCTGCCGTAGCTGGGCAGCTGTCCGCGTACGTCGGCGGTGTACGGGTCGACGAAGACGGCCAGGGAGGTGCCCTCGGGGGCCTCCGGGTCGTCCATGAGCACCCGGGTGGTGGCGCCGGGCTCGGCGCCGGGCCACACGGCGGTGACGGTGCCGTCCGGGTTGGCCGCGCGGGCCGCCTCGACCTGGCGCGCGAGCGGCAGGGCGGTGGCGTCGCCGTCCGGGACCGGGACTTCCAGCTCGTGGGCGTAGATCACCTTCTCGGCCGGGACGGCGAGGGCGTAGAGCAGTCCGCTGACGGCGGCGACGAGGAGGAACGGGGCGACGAGGACGCCCGCGTAGAAGTGCATGCGGAGCACGAGCGGGCGCAGGGCGGCCCAGCCGCGCGGCGCTCTGCCGGAGGTGGCGGTTGCGGTGTCCGGGTCGGCGGTCGGCTCGGCGGTCGTGTCCGTGGTGGGCGCCCCGGAGGTGTCCGGGCGCGCGAGATCGTCGATGGTCATGACGGTCCTCGGAAGTGGTTGATCCGGCGTCGCGCCGCGTCGGACGACGCGCGACGGCGTCGAGCGGCGCCGGACGGCTTCGGCGGCCGGATCGTGTGTCGACAGGGGAAAGCGGCCCCCGGTCGATCACGTCAGAGAGGTGCTCCGAGGGCCGTGGTGCGGAAGGCGAGCGGCGGGTGGGGCGGGCCGCGCCGGGGGACCGAGCGCGCGAGGACCGCCCCGTGGAGCGGGCGGGTGTGGCGGCGCGGCCGTACGGGACGGCGGGCCGGGAGCGCCGGCACGAGGATCCGGGCGGCGGCGAGCAGCAGCCGCAGCGGTGCCCACGCGCGGGCGCCGACGGTACGGGCCAGGGCGAACAGCGCGGCCTCGCCGCGCGCCAGCCAGAGCCCGCAGGCCAGGGCGGCGAGCAGGTGCGCGACGAGCATCCCGGTGCCGGATCCGGCACCGGCGCCCGCGGCGCCGTCCATGGCGTGCGCCATGTGACCGCCCTGGGCGGCCGCGTGCGCCGCGTGCGCCGCGTGGGTCAGGTAGGGGTCGGCCAGGACCTCCGCCGGCAGCTCCGGTGCCGGCGGAGCGCCGGGCTCTCCCGCGCCGAAGAGCAGGTGCAGCGCCCCCTGGACGGCCGTCAGTCCGGACGCCACGGCGACGGGACCGCGCCGCCGCCCGGCGACGGCCCAGGCGAGGGCGGCCGTCGCGGCGAAGGCGGTGAGGAGGGAGGCCGGAGGAATGACGTGGGCGGACAGGGACGAATGCCCCACTGCCGCCAAAGTGACGCACACCGCCGCGAAGAGTGCGGCCCGGAGAGCGCGCAGGGGCGACCGGGTGTGGGTCATGGTGCACCCATGCTGTCACCCCGCTCCCCGGCGCCGGACACCGCCTCCCGCGGGAGCGGGCGGGCCGGGAAGCCCGTCCGGCCGCCCGCCGCACGCGAGGACGCCTTCCGCCCCATCGGTTACGGTTCGTAGGAAAAGTACGAATGATCCGCTGTACGTGGATGTGCTCAGCTTCGTACCGCTTCGGAGGAGTCGACGCATGCCTGCCATTCCCGCCGCCACCGTCGCCAACCTCCGCGATCTCGGCACGCTGCCGCTCGGCGCGGGGCGCAGTGTCCGTGAGGGGCTGGTGTTCCGGGCCGGGCAGCTGGACCGGCTGGATCCGGCGGACTCCGTGGTGAGCGGGCTCGGGATCCGGACGGTCGTCGACTTCCGGACCGACGCCGAGCGTGCCGAGCGGCCCGACCGGATGCCGGCGGGCGGGCGACTGGTGGTCGCGGACGTGCTCGCCGACTTCCTGGCGACCAGCGGACTGCCGCCGGCCGCCCGCCTCAAGACGCTCCTGTCCGACCCGGCGCTGGCCGAGGAGCACCTGGGCGGCGGGCGGGCGCAGGCGGCGTTCGCCCGGACGTACCGGGCCTTCGTGAACACCGAGTCCGCCCGCGCCTCCTACCGCGCCTTCCTCACCGAGCTGGGCGATCCGTACGCCGGGCCGCTGCTCTTCCACTGCACCGCGGGCAAGGACCGCACCGGCTGGGCCGCGACCGTCGTGCTCTCGCTGCTCGGCGCGGACGAGAAGACGGTGATGACGGAGTACCTGGCGGTCAACCCGGGCGTACGGCAGGCCTTCGCCCCGCTCATCGAGGGGTTCACGGCCCAGGGCGGCGACCCCGAGCTGGCGCTCGCGCTCATCGGGGTCGTGCCGGACTACCTGGAGGCGGCCCTGGACGAGGTCGCGGTGCGGCACGGGTCGATGGAGAAGTACGTACGGGAGGGGCTAGGCGTCCCGGACGAGGTCACCGAGATCATCCGCGAACGGCTCACGGTCCACGCGGCCTGACCCGTTCGGGGGACGGCTCGCGGGGTGACCATCGCAAGAATCGCTCGTTCTGCTGAACGTGAGCACCCAGGAACTCGCCTCCTCCGCCTCCTCTCCCTCCCCCGGTCCGGTCGACGTCGAGCAGGCCGAGGCCGCGCTCGTCGAGCACTATCCGCGGCTGGTCCGGATCGCCTATCTGGTGCTTCCGCCCTCGCTCGGGCGCAACCGCCGGGTGCTGACCGCGCACGCGCTGGTGCAGCGTTCGCTGCCGCGCCGCCGTACGTCCGGCGCCGCCGCGGCGGTGCCAGGGGCGCGCCGCGCGGACGAGGACGCGGTCGACCCGGGCTACGCCTACGTGCGGGGCGAGGTGCTGCGGCAGGCGCTGGTCGCCGGTCTTCCGCTGCGCCGCCGCGCGCTGCCCCGCCGGGCGCAGTTCCCGCCGCTGCTGCCGCAGGTGTGGGGGCTCCGGCTGTTCCCGCGGGCGGGCGGCGCCGACGAACTCGCCCTGGACCAGCGGCTCTCCGCGCTGTCCGGGCCGGCCCGCGCGGCCTACGTGCTGCGCGGACTGGAGCGGCAGGGCGATCCGGAGGTGCTGCGGGTGCTCGCGGCGGCCGGGGTCGAGGACCCGGAGGCGGCGCTCGCGGAGGCGGACGGCGTCGAGGGGCCGGGCGGGTCGAGCGGGGCGGCGCTCCTGGAGTCGGCGGAGTTCGACCCGTGCTCGCTGCAGGCCCGGCCGACGGACCTGATGCGGCGGCGCCAGCACGGCAAGGCGGCGCTGGCGGCGGCCACGGCGGTCGTGGTGTGCGGGGCGCTGCTCGGGCTCCCGGGCGACGGATGGGGCAGAAACGGTGCTGCGGCACCGTCGTACGCCCGTAACCCGGCGGCGGAGGCGGCGCTCGACCCGGCGGGCCTGAAGCGGGTCGGCGCGGCCGACTGGCGGGCCTCGGCGCGGACGGACTTCTCGGTGTGGCCGGCCAGGGGCGGGCTCACCGGCGACTCGGCGCTGCTGCGCCGGGCGCTCGCGGTGTGGGCCAGGCCCGGCCCCGCCGTGCAGACGTCCGCGACGCCGGGGACGCCGCCGGGACCGCCGATGGGTTCGCCGCAGCTGCTGTTCGCGAGTGAGGTCGACGCGGCGCGTGTGGTGCTGTTCTTCGACGGGCTGCGGGTGGTGCGGTACGCCGAGCCGGCCGGTGGCACGGGTGGCGCGGTGCTCGACTTCGCCCGTACGGACGGGGCGGACGCGGTGGGCTCGGCGGCGCTCGTGGTGTCGCGGGCCGGGGGCAACGTCCGCTATCTGACGGCGCCCTGGGTGCGGGAGGCCGCCGTACGGGACCTGCTGCTGCCGGAGAAGGCGGCGCGGGTCCTGACGCGGGACGGGTACGGGGTGACGGAGCCGATCCCGAGTCCCGCGACGGCGCGGGGCTGTACGCGCTGGAGCGCGCTTCAGGTGCGCGACGAGACGGGGCCGCGGGTTCTCACCGACCTCGGCGAACTGGCCCCGGCCCGGCTGACCTCGGGCCCGCCGGGTCGGCCGGCGGACGTGACGGGCGCGGCGGCGCGGGCGGAGTGGGCGCGCGTGGCGTGCGGGCTGTCGGCGGTGCGCTCGCACGGGGTCCGGTCGGTGAACTCCTGGGCGTACGCGACGCAGCCGCTGCCGGAGGGTGCGGGGCGCGCGGAGTGGTCGTGCGCGCGGGCGGAGACGTGGCGGGGCACGGGCAGCCGGGCGCTGGCGCTGTTCCGCGTGACGGGTGCGGCCGGGGCGACGGGTGGGGCCGGCCGGCCGGACCCGGCGGGCGCGGCGGCCCCGGCCGGCGGCCCGGCGGCGCTCGCCGCACGCTCGGAGGGCTCCCCGGCCTGCGGGCCGCGCGAGCCGCGGGTCCTCGCGGGCGTGGTGTGGCAGGCGAAGAGCGGGCAGTGGTACGTGCTGGCCGCCGGGTCGCCGGACGTCGCGTCGGTGGCGCTGTCGGGCGGGGTGAAGGGCAAGGCCGAGGGGCACCTGCTCGCGGTGAAGGCCGCGGCGGGGAGCCGGGCGGATCTCACGGGGACGCTCGCTGACGGGAGGCTGATGGGCGCGTTGCGCTGAGCCTCGGCCGACGGCGCCGCCCGTAGGGGTGGCGGCCAGGTGCGAGTGCGGAACGCGCCCGCAAGGGCGCCGTCCCGTGTGCCCACCCGTCCCGCCCCAGCGGGACGCATGCCCACACGGAGGTGCGACGGCGGCGCCGCCCGGGACCGGAAAAGTCCCTGCACGGAGTCTGGTCGTGGGGCTTACCGCTCAGTACATTGACGGCATGTCTAATACGCAGCCCGTACCGGTGGCGTCGGAGCACATCGAACTCAAGGCCCGCAAGGTCTCCTTCGACTGGGAGCGGACCCCGCTCCACTGGGTGCCCGGCGACCCGTTCACCACCCACACCATCAATGTGCTGCACCTGCTGCTCCCGGCCGGCGAACGCTGGTTCGTGCACGTCTACAAGCAGGTCCTGCCGTACATCACGGACGAGCGGCTGCGTGCGGACGTCATCGGGTTCATCGGGCAGGAGGCCGTGCACTCGCAGGCGCACGACGACGTGCTGCCGCACCTCAGGAAGCTGGGGCTCGATCCCACGCCGTACACCGCGCAGGTCGACTGGTTCTTCGAGAAGCTGCTCGGCGACCGGACCCTGCCGCCCGGGCGGCCGCGGCGCTGGTGGCTGATGGAGCGGGTCGCGCTGATCGCCGCCATCGAGCACTACACCGCCTTCCTCGGCAACTGGGTGCTCAACGCCGAGGAGCTGGACCGGGTCGGCGCCGACCCGGTGATGCTGGACCTGCTGCGCTGGCACGGCGCCGAGGAGGTCGAGCACCGCTCCGTCGCCTTCGAGCTGTTCCTGCACCTGGACGGCGGCTACCGGCGGCGCGCCCGCACCTGGGCGGCGGCGTTCTCGGCGCTCGTGTTCCTCTGGCAGCGCGGGGTCCGCTTCTTCATGGAGAACGATCCGACCGTTCTCGACGCCAAGCCGTCGATCGGCCAGTTCGTCCGCAAGGGCCGCGAGGGCGTGCTGCCGTGCACGCCCGACATGCTGCGCTCCATCCCCCGCTACCTGAGCCGGAGTTACCACCCGAGCCAGGAGGGCTGCACCGCCCAGGCCGCCGCCTACCTGGCGAGCTCCCCCGGTGCCAACGGGGGGCGGGTCTGATGCCCCGTCTGCGTACGGTCGTGCTCCTCGCCGGAGGCGCCCTCCTCGCCAAGAGGGCGATGCGGCGCCGGATCGACGCCTCGCCGCTCTGGCCCATGCCCGCCCTCGACGAGCCCGTGTCGGGTCGCGGGCGGCACTCCACCGTCACCCGCCGCGTGCTCGTCGCCGCGCGCACCGAGCCCGCCGAGGGCGTGGTCCAGCTGCGTCTGGAGGGCACCGGGCTGCCCGAGTGGCGGCCGGGCGCCCACATCGACCTCGTCCTGCCCTCCGGCACCGTCCGGCAGTACTCGCTGTGCGGCGACCCGGCCGAATCCGACGCGTACACCATCGCCACCCGCCTCATCGCGGACGGGCGCGGCGGGTCCCGCGAAGTGCACGAACAGCTCCACGTGGGCACGGAGATCGAGATCCGCGGGCCCCGCAACCGCTTCCCGCTCGCCCCCGCCGCCGGCTCCTACCTCTTCGTCGCCGGCGGCATCGGGATCACCCCGATCCTGCCCATGGTCCGCGCCGCCGAGGCCGCCGGGGCCGACTGGCGGCTGCTCTACTGCGGGCGCAGCCGCGCCACCATGCCGTACGTCGACGAGGTGCTCTCCCTCGGTGGCGGCCGGGACCGCAACAGGACCACCGTCGTCGCCGAGGACGAGGACGGCCGGCCCGACCTGTCCTTCCTGGCCGGGCTCCCGGAGTCGACGGAGGTGCACTGCTGCGGGCCCGAGGGTCTGATGGACGCGGTGGGCGCCGCGATGCCGGAGGGCCGGGTCCCGCGGTTCGAGCGCTTCTCCGCGGCGCGGACCGAGGGCGGCACGGCCTTCGAGGTCGAACTGCGGCGCACCGGGCGTACGTTGACGGTGCCGGCCGACCGGTCGGTGCTCTCGGCGGTGCGCGAGGCGGTGCCGGGTGTCCTCTACTCCTGTCAGCAGGGTTTCTGCGGGACCTGCCGGCAGCGGGTCCTGGAGGGTGAGGTCGACCACCGGGACGAGCTGCTCACGGACGCCGAGCGGACCGACTCCCTGCTGATCTGCGTCTCGCGCTGCGCCGGCGAACGGCTCGTCCTCGACCTGTGACGAGCCCCGCGGCCCCCGCGAGCCCTACGGCAGGACCAGCCAGTCCAGGGCGAAGGCGGTGAGCAGACCGCCCGCCAGGAGCCAGGTGGCCAGGCGGGTACGGCCGTTGCGGGAGAGTTCGATCACGACGCCGCAGAGGATCATGGCGAGTCCGTACACGCCGACGACGAGCACGGACGTATGGCTCGCCAGCCGGACCACGAGCACCGCGGCCGTCACGACGAGCAGCACCGATCCGGCGACGATCCGCAGCAGCCGCGCCTGCCTGGGCGTGAGGCCGGCCGGCTCCGCCTCGGTCTCCGGGATGTCCTGCTCAGAAGCACTCATGTGCCGGGAGCGTAACGGACTCCCGTTAGGCTGTTCGCATGACGACCGGGGTACGCCGAAGGATGGGCGTCGAGGAGCGCAAGCAGCAACTGATCGGGGTGGCCCTCGAGCTGTTCAGCAACCGCTCTCCCGACGAGGTCTCCATCGACGAGATCGCCGCGGCCGCGGGCATCTCGCGGCCGCTGGTCTACCACTACTTCCCCGGCAAGCAGTCCCTCTACGAGGCGGCGCTGCGCCGCGCGGCCGACGAGCTGGCGGCGCGCTTCGTGGAGCCGCCGCACGGACCGCTCGGTGCGCGGCTGCTGCGGGTGATGGGCCGGTTCTTCGACTTCGTGGAGGGACACGGCCCGGGTTTCGCGGCGCTGATGCGCGGCGGCCCGGCCGTCGGTTCGTCGACGACGAACGCGATGATCGACGAGGTGCGGCAGGCCGCGTACGAGCAGATCCTGGCCCATCTGGAGGTCGAGCGGCCCTCGGCACGGCTCGAACTGGTCGTCCGTTCCTGGGTGTCGCTCGCCGAGTCGACGGCGCTGCTGTGGCTGGACGGGCGCCGGGTGCCGCGCGCGGAGCTGGAGCTCCAGCTCGTGCACGACTTCTCGGCACTGATGGCGGTGAGCGCGGCGTACGACGAGGACATGGCGGAGATCGTGGTCCGCGTGCTGGCGGGCGAGCCGGCCGACGGGCCCTTCGGCGACCTGGTGGGCCGGCTCGCCGCCCTCGTCCCGCAGGTGCCGGGTCAGCGCTTGGCGTAGGACGGGTCGAGGTCCCGTACCTCCGCGGAGATCCGTACGCCCTCCGTCTCCTTGAGGTGGTCGGGCACCAGGGCGAGCACGGCCCGGCTGAGGCGGGCCTTGGCCTCCTCGGTACGGCCGGCGAGCAGCGAGATCTCCACGTGGACGACGGCGTCGTCGGTGGCGCCGTCGCCGACGACGAGCTCCTCGACCTCACGGAAGCGGGTCTTGCAGGCTTCGAGCCGTGCGTCGACCGTCTCCACGACGAGCCCGTGCAGCGCGAGGGCGAAGCCGCGCCGGTCGAGGGGCGCGGAGTAGTCGACGGTGATCTGGGGCATGGGGGTCGCTCCTGGTGGTCCGGATGTCTGGCCACACCTTTACGGTGATCACCATGACGGCACAAGTGACCTTCCGGCAGGCGGACGCCCGCGATCTCGACGTTCTGGTGGAGCTGTACGACGGCGTGGCGCACTGGATGGTGCGCGGCGGGATCGACCAGTGGCGGCCCGGGACGCGCGGCCCCGAGCACTTCCGGGCGCGGATCGAGGCGGGCGAGGTGTGGCTCGCGCTGCACGGCGGGCGGGCGGTCGGGGCGTACGAGCTGTGGTGGGAGGACGACGCGGTCTGGGGGCCGCAGCCGCCGGTGGCGGGCTATGTGCACCGTCTGATGACCGACCGGGAGGCGGCGCCCGCCGGCACGGGCCGGGTGCTGCTCGCGCACGCGGAGGAGCGGATCGCGGCCTGCGGCCGCGGGGCGGCCCGGCTGGACTGCGAGACGCGGAACCCGCGCCTGGGGACGTACTACCGGGCGGCGGGTTACGCGGCCGTCGGCGCGCCCCTGGAGAAGGTCGCCGCCGACGGCCGGCGGTACGCGGTGACCCTCATGGAGAAGGCCCTGGTGTGAGGGGAACGCCGGAGGCCGTGCCCCGGTGCTGCCGGGGCACGGCCTCCTTTCTCCGTGCGGAGGGTCAGCGCGCCGTGAAGACGGCGACCGTGCGGGCCGGGACCGTGAAGGTGCCGGTGGCGGTCTCGTAGGCGGCGGACTTCACCGTCGCGTCGGAGCCGTTCGCCTGCACCGGGTGGAGGCGGTGGCCCTTCCCGGCCAGGGTGCCGACGGTCTGCTTCTGCTGCTGCGGGGTCGCGTTGAAGACGACGACCAGGTCGCCGAGGCGCATGGTGATCACGCCCGGGGTCTCGTCACGGCCCGACAGCGGGAAGGACAGGGCGTCCTGGACCCGGGCGGCCGTGCCGAGGGAGAAGACCGGCTCGGTGGTGCGGATCTTCTGGAGGTCCCGGTAGGCGGCCGAGGCGCCGTCGATCTCGGCGCAGCCGGGCGTCACGGCCGGGTTCACCAGGAGCGGCCTGCCGTAGCCCCACTTGGCCTTGTTGTCGGGGGCCGGCGGGAGGCCGCGCCCGAAGCCGTTGCCGTCGCGGCAGTCCCAGTGGATCGCGTTGAACCAGTCGCCGCTGTCGTACGAGTTGCGGTCGAGCGACTTGGAGCGGAGCAGGTCGCTGCCGGCCTGGGAGAGCGCCGGGCCCTGGGAGAGGGTCGCCGTCGCCATGGCGAGAACCTGCATGCGCGCCCGGTCGGCCGCCGGCGTGCCGGCCGGCAGCTTGAAGGCGAGGGCGTCGTAGAGGGTCTCGTTGTCGTGGGCGTCGGCGTAGGCGAGGGCGTCGCCGGGTGCGGCGGCGTAGCCGGCCGGGGCGCCGTTGTAGTCGACCTCGGAGCCCTTGACCGTGCGCCCGGAGGTGTCGGTGAAGGTGTACCCGGCGAGGTTGCCGGTGAGGCCTACCTTGATCAGGTCCTGGTAGTGGAGGAGCCGGGCCTTCTGCTGCTCGGGGGTGCCGTTGGACGAGGAGGCGTTCGGGTCGGTGTAGAGGCCCGACGCGAAGCCCTGGATGCCGGGGTCCCCGTCGAAGGGGCCGCCGCCGCGGACGGCGTCGCGGGCCCGGTCGGAGAAGGTCGCGACGCCGGTGCCGGCCATGTTCTTCTGGGTGGCCTGGACGAAGCGGGCGTCGTCGGCGATCTCGCCGAAGTTCCAGCCCTCTCCGTAGAGGATGATCGCCTTGCCGTCGACGCCGTCCTTCTCGACGGTCAGGGCGTCGAGCGCCTTGCGGACGGCGAGGATGTTCTCCTTGGGGTGGTGGCCCATGAGGTCGAAGCGGAAGCCGTCGACCTTGTACTGCTTCGCCCAGGTGACGACCGAGTCGACGACGAGCTTGCCCATCATGGCGTTCTCGGGCGCGGTGTTGGCGCAGCAGGTGGAGGTGGCGACGGAGCCGTCGGCCTGGAGGCGCTGGTAGTAGCCGGGCACGATCCTGTCGAGGACGGACTTGTCGGACTGTCCGGCGGCGACGGTGTGGTTGTAGACGACGTCCATGACGGTGCGCAGGCCGTCGTCGTTGAGGGCCTGGACCATGCGCCGGAACTCGACGGTGCGGCGGGTGCCTTCGGGGTCGGTGGCGTACGAGCCTTCCGGCACGGTGTAGTGGAGCGGGTCGTAGCCCCAGTTGTAGGCGTCCTTGGCCGCTGCGGCGGCCACGCAGGCCTGCTGCTCCTCGGAGTCGGGCGCGTAGACCTTCAGGTCGCAGGCGGGTGCGGTCTGCTCGGACTTCTTCTCGGGGATGGTGCCGATGTCGAAGGCCGGGAGGAGGTGGACGTAGCTGGTGCCGGAGTCGGCGAGTGCCTTCAGGTGGCGCGCGCCCTTGCTCTCCTCGTCGGTGAAGGCGAGGTAGGTGCCGCGGTGTTCCGCCTTCGCCGTCGGGTCCGCGACGGAGAAGTCGCGGACGTGCAGCTCCTGGATCTGCGCGTCGCGCAGCGGGACGGCGGCCGGCTTCTTCAGGGTCTTCCAGCCGGCGGGCGCCAGCGCCGGGTCGGCGAGGTCGACGACGAGGCTGCGGGCGGAGTCGGTGGTGAGGGCGGTGGAGTAGGGGTCGGTGACCCGGTTCTCGACGAGCTTCTGGACGCTGGGCGCCCAGACCTTGACGACGTAGCGGTACGGCTTGCCGTTCCAGCTCCTCGGTCCGGTGACGGACCAGACGCCACTGGCCGCGTCGCGGCGCATGGGCACGGTCCTGCCGTCGAGTTCGAGCGCGACGGACTGGGCGGTCGGGGCCCACACCGAGAGGGTCGGGCGGCCGCCGCGGAAGACGGGTCCGAGGCCGGCGCCGGTGGCCTTGCCCGCGTACAGGTCGTCGAGGACGCCGGCGGTCTGGACGCCGGTGGCGGCGAGCAGGGCGCCGTTGGCGGCCCGCTGGGTGGCGATGAGCTGGCCGCGCAGGGCGCCGCGGACGCGGTCGGCGTCGCGCGGGTCGACGGTGAAGGCCGGGTAGTCGCGCAGGTGCGGGAACCGCGCCTTCTGGGCGTCGGTCAGCGCGGCCGGCGTGAGCCGCAGCCAGCGGCCCTCGGCGCTCAGCGCGCCGTCGGTGACGGTGATGCCGCCGTTCTCCGCGTAGACCAGCTGCTGGCTGGTGGAGTCGGTGCTCTTCACCTTCCAGACGACGGTGTTCCGGTCGATCCACTGGGCCTCGGCCCTGCCGAGGTCGAGGTTCGGGGCGCCGCCGGTCGTCGGGAGCAGGTACTTCTGCTGTCCGGCGAGCAGCCACACCTCGTTGCCGTAGGTGCCGAGGTCGAGGGACTGGTCGGTGGGCAGGTCCTTCTGGTCGCCCTTGTGGACGATGTACGACAGGGAGGTCGCGCCGGCGGCGAGCGGCACCTCGTACACGGCGCCGTACGCGTCGATGCGGGCCGGCATCAGCGGCTTCGACCAGTCGGTGGGCTGTGCGGCGCCGGTCCACAGGTGGAGGCCCCAGCCGTCGTAGTTCCCGTTCTCGCGCTGGTAGTGGAGGACGACCTTCGACTTGTCCTGCGGCGCGGGGGCCGGGTTCGTGTCGGACTGGGCGTCCTGGCCCTGCGTGATCCAGACCTCGCCGGTGCGGCCGAGGCTGATGCTTCGCTGCGGGCCGTCGGCGGTGCCGTCCTTCTCGACGGTGTACGCGACGGTGGAGGCGCCCTCGGGGACCTTCACCCAGGCGAACGCGCCGAACGCGTCACGGCCGCTGAAGACGGTCTCCTGGCCCGCGGCCCTGAGCTTCCAGCCGGCGTAGTCGCCGTCCTGGCGCTTGTAGTGGACGACGGCGTACGGGCGCTCGACGGCGACGGGCTTCTCGGGCGCCGGGACCTGGCCGGCGGTGCTCGTGGCGAGGGCGCTCGCGGTGCGTCCGGCGGCGTCGACGGCGACGGCCTTGTAGCGCAGGGCGGTGCCGGCGGGCGCGGTGACGTGCTGGGTGACCTTGTAGGGCGCGTGGTCGGCGGTGCCGAGCGTCTTCCAGGGGCCGTTGCCGACCTGGGCTGCGAAGACGACCCGGTTGAGGCCGCCGCCGGTGACGTCGGCGGAGAGCTCGACGGTGCCGGTGGCTCCGGCGGCCGGGGCCCTGAGGCTGACGGCGGGCTTCGCGGCCGGGGCGGGGAGCGGCGCGTCGGCCTTCAGGACCAGCGAGGACAGGGCGGGGACGGTGACGGTGACCGTTCCGTCCTTCGCCGCGACGGCGCCCTGACCCCCGTACAGGGCGTGGAAGGCGGCCGAGTCGACGGGCACGGTGACGGTCCGGTCGGTGGTGGCGCTGTTGGTGGCGACCAGGTATTCGGTGCGCTGCCGGGCGTCCGTACGGGAGAAGGCGTAGACGGAGCCCTCGGCGTACCGTTCCTGCTGGACGCCGTCGCGCAGTGCCGGGTGGTCCTTGGTGAGCTGCGACAGCTGCGCTATCGACCGGTAGACCGGGTGCGTGGTGTCGTACGCGTCGGAGGCGTGGGTGCGGTCGGTGCCGAGCTGGTCGTCGTCGAGGTAGTCGGCGGTCCGCGAGGCGAACAGGGTCTGGCGGGCGTCCTTGTCGCCGCCGGCGCCGGTGTAGCCCTGCTCGTCGCCGTAGTAGACGACCGGGTTGCCGCGCGAGAGGAACATCAGCTCGTTGGCGAGGCGGGCGCGCCGGACGAGTTCGGCGTCGGAGGCGTCCGGGTTGTCCTGCTTCAGGAAGGTCCCGACGCGGCCCATGTCGTGGTTGCCGAGGAAGCTGACCTGCTCGTAGGCGTTGGCCTTGTCGGTGGTGTAGCGGTAGTCCTCGGCGAAGACCCTGGCGAGCCGTTCGGCGCCGGCGCCCTGGGAGGCGAAGGCGCGGGCGGCGTCCTGGAAGGGGAAGTCGAGGGTGGCGTCGAGCCGGCCGCGGGTGACGTAGGGGCTGGTGACGGCGGTGTCGGCGGAGTAGACCTCGCCGAACATGAAGAAGTCGTCCCGGCCCTGCTTCCTGGCGTAGGAGTCGAGCGCGGTGGCCCACTGGGTCCAGAAGCCGAGGTCGACGTGCTTGACGGTGTCGATGCGGAATCCGTCGATGTCGAAGTCGTGGACCCACTTCTCGTAGATCCTCTTCATGCCCTCGACGACCTCGGGCCGCTCGGTCCACAGGTCGTCGAGGCCGACGAAGTCGCCGTACTCGGCGGACTCGCCGGCCCAGGTGGAGTCGCCGCGGTTGTGGTACATCGTCGGGTCGTTGAGCCAGGCGGGGACCTTGACGGCCTTGTCCTCGGGCTTCTGGACGGGCGTGTACGGGAACGAGTCCGCGTCAATCGCCGGGGGCGTCCCGGCGCCGGCCCGGTCGTCGAAGGGGCGGCCGGTGGCGTCGAGGTACGGGTAGGCGCCCTTGGGGCGGTAGCCGTACTTCTTCTCGGCGTAGTCGACGGTGTCGGCGGTGTGGTTGGTGATGACGTCGAAGAAGACCTTCATGCCCTTGGCGTGGGCGGCGGCGATCAGCTTCTTCAGGTCGTCGTTGGTGCCGAAGTGCGGGTCGACCTGGGTGAAGTCGGTGATCCAGTAGCCGTGGTAGCCGGCGCTGGCGTCCTTGCCCTCGCCCTGCACGGGCCGGTTCTTGAAGATCGGCGCCATCCAGATGGCGGTGGTGCCGAGGCCCTTGATGTAGTCGAGCCGCTGGGTGAGGCCCTTGAGGTCGCCGCCCTGGTAGAAGCCCTTGTCGGAGGGGTCGAAGCCGGTGGCCGTGCGGCTGCCGGTGAGGCCGCCGCGGTCGTTGGACGGGTCGCCGTTGGCGAAGCGGTCCGGCAGGACGAAGTAGAACTGCTCACGGGTGAGGTCGTGCCGGGCCGGCTGCGCGGCGAGCGCCCGGTCGGAGGGCGGCGCCGGGGGCCGGGGGGCCGCCGCCGCGGGGACGGCGGGCACGAGTGCGGCGCACAGCGCGGCGGCCAGCGCGGCTGCCGTTCTCTTGCGTGTCACGGGAGTGCTCCCTGGAGGTACGGGAAGAGAGGGCCGCCCCGGCGGGGCGGCCCTTGTACGGGAGGGGAAGGTCAGCTGCGGAAGGTGTCGCTCAGGACGACCTGGCCGGAGGCGGGGACGGTCGCGGTGCGGTTGGCGCCGGACTCCCAGGTCACGTTCCCGGCGGCGTCCTTGCGGAGGTACTTGTACTCGAAGGCGGTGCCGGCGGGGAGGGAGACCGTCAGCTTCCAGACGGGGTACGAGGCCGGGTCGAGCTTGAGGGCGGCGGTCGTGGACCAGTTGCCGAGCTCGGCGCGGTTGCCGGTGACGTAGATGTTCTGGCCGCTGACCGTGGTGGCGTTGACGTTGAAGGAGGCGCCGGTGCCGGCGGGCGCGGTGGTGCCGCAGCTCGTGGCGTTGACGTGGAGGGCGAGGGCGGTGTTGGCGCCGAGGGTCGCGGTGAACTGGCCGGCGGAGTTCACGGTCACCGGGTTGCCGCTCTGCACGTCGCAGTAGGTGCCGGCGGGCAGGGAGGTCTGGAAGGTGCGGCTGAGGGACGAGGTCTCGTGGTTGATGGCCACGTAGGCCTTGCTGCCACGGCCGAACGCGACGGCGTTGTTGCCGTTGTCCCACCAGTTGGTGACGGCCTGGCCGCGGGCGGTGTTGCGGAAGGCCACCATGGAGGAGATCTCGCGCCAGGCGTGCTGGCACTTCCAGCCGTTGCTGTAGCAGGCGTTCACCTGGTGGTTGTTCGGCGCGCCGGCGTCCTTGTCGCTCCACTCGTAGCCGGAGTGGACGTCCGGGGAGCCGTAGGGCCAGGCGAGCATGAAGACGGAGGCGAGGGTGTAGTTCGCGCCGTCCTTGTAGGTGAGGGTGTCGCCGCCGCGCTCGGTGTCGTGGTTGTCGACGAAGACGCCGGACTGGCCGCTCGGCATGTAGCCCCAGGCCTCGCCGAAGTTCTTGAGGTAGGCGAGCTTCTCGTTCTGCAGGACCCGCTTGAGGTCGCGGGCGTAACGGAACTCCTGGACGTCGCCGTTGCCGAGGTACTCGCTCGGGGAGACGGCCTCGCCGGCGCCGTAGATGGCCTCCTGCTTCCAGTAGACGGAAGGATTCGTCAGCCGGGACTTGATGTTGGCGAGGTCGGCGGCCGGCATGTGCTTGGCGGCGTCGACGCGGAAGCCGTCGACGCCGAGCGAGAGCAGGTCGTTCATGTACGCGGCTATCCGGCCGCGGACCCAGTCCTCGCCGGTGTCGAGGTCGGCGAGGCCGACGAGCTCGCAGTTCTGGACGTTCGCCTTGTCCTGGTAGCTGGAGACGTTGGCGCGGCAGTCGTCCATGTCGGCGCCGGAGTAGAGGCCGGGGTAGTGGTACTTGCTGTACGTCGAGCCCCCGGTGCCGGTGAGGGTGGCGTTGGGGTCCGCCGGGCCGGCCATGTGGTTGACGACGCTGTCGGCGACGACCTTCACCCCGGCGGCGTGGCAGGTGTCGACCATGGCCTTGAAGGCGGCGCGGTCGCCCAGCGGGCCCGCGATCTTGTAGCTGACGGGCTGGTAGGCGGTCCACCACTGCGCGCCCTGGACGCGCTCCTGGGGCGGGGAGACCTGCACGTAGCCGTAGCTGGCGGGGCCGAGCTGGTCGGTGCAGGCCTTGGCCACCGAGGCGAAGTTCCACTCGAACATCACCGCGGTGACGTCCTTCTCGCCGGGGGCCGAGGCCTGCGCGGTGGGGGTCCCCGTGACGGCCACAGCGGCTCCCGCCACAAGGGCGAGTGCAGCGGCCACGGTCTTTCTTGCCATGCTTCCTCCTGTACGACGTCCCTGTCGCAAGAGCGGCTCTCGGGCTCGGGAGAGCCGGGTTCGCAAGAAGTTGCCGAAAATGACAGCAACTGTTTTCAGCCGCGACGGTAGGGGCGTACAGGCGTACGGTCAATACTTCGAACAACCGAACGCAAAAGGTTGCGCAAGGAGTTACGAAGCCGCGGGCGGCGGCTGCGCCGTCGAGCCGCGCACCACCAGCTCTGGCTGGAACACGAACTCCGTGCGCTGCACCGGGTTTCCCTCGATCTCCTCGAGGAGCGCGCCGACCGCCGCCGTCGCCATGGCCTGCACCGGCTGGCGCACGGTGGTCAGGGGCGGGTCGGTGAACGCGATCAGCGGGGAGTCGTCGAAGCCGACCACCGACACGTCACGGGGCACGTCGAGGCCGCGGGCCCGGGCGGCCCGGATCACGCCGAGCGCCATCAGGTCGGAGCCGCACACGATCGCGGTGCAGCCCTCGGCGAGCAGCAGGTCGGCGGCGGCGTGCCCGCCCTCCACGCCGAACAGGGTGGGCCGCACGAGACGTTCGGCCTCCTCCCGTTCGACGCCCAGCTGGTCGCGCAGCTCGGCGGCGAAGCCCTCCGCCTTGCGGCGCGAGGGCACGTAACGCGTCGGCCCGATGGCCAGCCCGATCCGCTCGTGACCGAGCTCGACCAGGTGCCGTACGGCCATGCGGGCCGCGGCCCGGTCGTCGGGCGACACGAAGTTGGCGTCGATGTGCTCGTTGAAGCCGTTGATGAGGACGAACGGCACCCCGCGCGCGGCGAGCCGGGTGTAGCGGACCGGGTCGGCGCTGGCGTCGGCGTGCAGCCCGGACAGGAACACGATCCCGGCCACACCGCGCTCCACCAGCTGTTCGACCAGCTCGTCCTCGGTGGCGCCGCCCGGCATCTGGGTGCAGAGCACCGGCGTGTAGCCGTGCCCGGCCAGCACCTGTTCGATGACCTGCGCGAAGGCCGGGAAGATGGGGTTGGTCAGCTCCGGCACGACCAGCCCGATGAGGCCGGCGCTGCGCCGCTTGAGCCGTACGGGACGCTCGTAGCCCAGCACGTCGAGCGCGGCGAGCACCTTGTGACGGGTCGCGCCCGCCACTCCCGCCTTGCCGTTGAGGACCCGGCTGACGGTCGCCTCGCTGACCCCGGACTGGGCCGCGATGTCCGCGAGCCGCGGGGGGGCGGCGGCCGCCGCCCCCGGCGCGGGGCGGCTCGCACCCCCCCC
>NZ_JBHXTJ010000008.1:0-245044 GCF_042677525.1 Streptomyces sp. NPDC127114 | reverse complement strand
TCCCCCCCGCCCGACCCGGCTGCCGGTGTCGCCCCGGGGGCAGGCGCCCCCCCCCGCCCCGGCCCGGGCGGGGGCGGCCGCCCCCCGGGGGGGCCCCCGCCCCGCCCCCCCGCGGCAGGGGGATCGTCACACCGCCCACCAGGCGGTGGTGTCGGCGGGCAGCATCGCCTCGTCGTCGACGATCCGGGTCTCCTCGCCGGAGGAGAGGAGCAGCCGGCCGGGCAGCGGGACGGAGATGGCCCGGCCGGTGGTGTTGGCGGTGCAGACGAATCCGTCGCGGCGGAAGGAGAGCACACCCTCAGGTGCCTCCAGCCACTCGACGGACTCGCCCGCACCGAGTTCGGGGCGCTCGCGGCGGACGGCGAGCGCGCTGCGGTACAGCTCCAGGGTGGAGGTGGGGTCGCCGGTCTGCGCCTCGACGCTCAGGCTGCCCCAGGTGCCGGGCTGCGGCAGCCAGGAGCCGCCGGCGCCGAAGCCGTACGAGGAGCCCTCGACGGTCCACGGGATCGGCACCCGGCAGCCGTCGCGGAAGCCGTCCTGGCCGGTGGCCCGGAAGAACGACGGGTCCTGGCGGACCTCGTCGGGCAGGTCGGTGACGTCGGGCAGGCCGAGCTCCTCGCCCTGGTAGACGTAGGCGGAGCCGGGCAGCGCCAGCATCAGCAGGGTCGCGGCGCGGGCCCGGCGCAGGCCGAGCTCGCGGTCGCCGGGGGTGCGCAGCTGGGTGCCGAGGCCCGCCGGGTTGGCGAAGCGGGTGGCGTGCCGGGTGACGTCGTGGTTGGACAGCACCCAGGTGGTGGGCGCGCCGACCGGCTGCATCGCGGCGAGCGAGGCGTCGATCACGCCGCGCAGTTCGGCGGCGTCCCAGTGGGTGCCCAGGTACTGGAAGTTGAAGGCCTGGTGCATCTCGTCGGGGCGCACGTAGTTGGCGGTGCGCTCGACGGTGGGGGTCCAGGCCTCGGCGACGAGGACGCGCTCGCCGTCGTACTCCGAGAGGACCGTGCGCCAGGAGCGGTAGATCTCGTGGACGCCGTCCTGGTCGAAGAAGGGCATGACGTCGTTGCCGAGCAGCTTCAACTGGTCGTGGGCGCCGATGTCGGGCAGGCCCGCGGCCTTGACCAGGCCGTGGGCGACGTCGACGCGGAAGCCGTCGACGCCCATGTCGAGCCAGAAGCGCAGGATGGAGCGGAACTCGTCGCGGACGGCCGGGTGTTCCCAGTTGAAGTCGGGCTGCTCGGGCGCGAAGAGGTGGAGGTAC
Organism: Streptomyces sp. NPDC127114; assembly: GCF_042677525.1. Classification (NCBI taxonomy): domain Bacteria; kingdom Bacillati; phylum Actinomycetota; class Actinomycetes; order Kitasatosporales; family Streptomycetaceae; genus Streptomyces; species Streptomyces sp. NPDC127114. The sequence continues at coordinate 243,789 of NZ_JBHXTJ010000008.1, read as the reverse complement.
CACTCGCCGGGCGTGCCGTCCGGGTTCTCCGTACGGGTCCAGGCGGGGCCGCCGAAGATGGACTCCCAGTCGTTGGGCGGGAGTTCGCCGTTCGCGCCCTTGCCGGGCCGGAAGTGGTAGCGCTCGCGCAGCGGGGAGCCGGGGCCCTCGCGCAGCGCGCGCTGGAACCACTCGTGCTGGTCGGAGGAGTGGTTGGGGACCAGGTCGACGATGATCCTGAGGCCCAGCTCGTGGGCCTCGCGGATCACGGCGTCGGCGTCGTGGAGCGTGCCGAACATGGGGTCGATGGCCCGGTAGTCGGCGACGTCGTAGCCGGCGTCGGCCTGCGGGGAGGCGTAGAACGGGGAGAGCCAGACGGCGTCGACGCCGAGCTCCTTGAGGTACGGCAGCCGGCTGCGGATGCCCGGCAGGTCGCCCATGCCGTCACCGTTGCCGTCGGCGAAGCTGCGCGGGTAGACCTGGTAGATCACCGCGTCTCTCCACCAGCCCGACTGCGTGCCGGTGGCGGTTGCGGCGTCGGCGGGGGCGGCGAGGTGCTGGGTCATGTCTTCCCTGGGAGGTAAGGAGGGGCGTACGGGTTCGGTGTTCAGGGCCGTCAGCCCTTGACGGCGCCGGCGGACATGCCGGTCACCAGGTGGCGCTGGGCGAAGAGGAACACCAGGGCGGCGGGGATGGCGATGAGCACGGAGGCCGCGGTCATCGGGCCCCACTGGGCGCCGTACTGGTTGACGAACTTCTGCAGTCCGCCGGCGAGGGTCATGTTCTCGTCGCCGACCATGAAGGCGGAGGCGTAGGCGACCTCGCCCCAGGCGGTGATGAAGGAGTAGAAGGCGGTCACCGCGATGCCCGGCTTGGCGAGCGGCAGGATCAGCCGCCAGAAGGTGCCGAACGGGGTGAGGCCGTCGACGTAGCCCGACTCGTCGATCTCCTTCGGGATGGTGTCGAAGAAGCCCTTCATCATCCAGGCGCAGAACGGCACGGCGATGGTCAGGTAGGTGACGACCAGGCCGGTCGAGGTGTTGAGCAGGCCCATCGACGCCATGATGTTGTAGATCGGCACGATGAGGACGGCGACCGGGAACATCTGGGTGATCAGCAGCGTCCACATCAGCCCCCGCTTGCCGGGGAAGCGGAAGCGGCTGACGGCGTAGCCGGTGGTGGAGGAGACGAAGACGCCGAGCAGGGTGGTGAGGGCGGCGACGAGCAGCGAGTTGCCGAACCAGGTGAGGAACGGGGTGTCGTTCAGCAGGTTCGTGTAGTTCTCGAGCGTCGGGTCCTTCACGAAGTCCGTGGTGGTCGCGAACTTCGCCGGCTTGAGCGAGGTCAGCAGCACCCAGAGCACCGGGAAGACGGCGATCACGGAGGCGACGACCAGGCTGACGTGCAGCCCGACGGAGGCCAGCGGCGAGCGGCGGCCGCGGCGCGGGGGGTTGGTCCTGGCCGGGGCCTGGGCCCGGTGCCGGGCGGGGCCGGTGGCGGTTGCGGTGGTCACCAGACTTCTCCCTGCTTGCGGAGGACCCGCCGGTAGACCGCGGCGAAGACCATCAGGAGGATCAGGATCAGCACGCCCCACGTGGAGGACTGCGCGTAGTCGCGCGGGCTGATCTCGAAGGAGAACTTGTAGGCCTGGGTCACCAGGATCTGGGTGGCCTCGCCGGGACCGCCCCGGGTGAGCAGGAAGATCACCGGGAACATGTTGAAGGTCCAGATGGTGCTCAGCAGGATCACCGTGGTGCTGACGGACCGCAGTCCGGGCAGGGTGATGTGCCGGAAGCGCTGCCAGGCGTTGGCGCCGTCCATCTCGGCGGCCTCGTACATCTCGCCGGGGATCGACTGCAGACCGCCGAGGAGGGCGACCATCATGAACGGCACGCCGAGCCAGACGTTGACGGCGATGACCGAGAACTTGGCCCAGGTGGGGTCGTTGAGCCACGGGACGGCGTCGATGCCGCCGCCCGCGAGCAGCTGGTTGAGGATGCCGCGGCGCTCGTCGTAGAGGAAGCGCCAGGCGAAGACGGAGACGAAGCCGGGGACGGCCCAGGGCAGGATGAGCAGCATGCGGTAGACGCCGCGGCCGGCCATCTTGCGGTTGAGCATGTTCGCGAGGACGAGGCCGAGGGCGAAGGTGACCGACACGCACGCCACCGTCCACACCAGCGTCCAGCCGAGGGTGCCCAGGAACTGGCTGCCGGTGAGCGCGTCGACGTAGTTGTCGACGCCGACGAACTCGTAGCTCGCCGGGATGTGGTTGACGCCGATGGAGCGCTCCACATTGCGTTCGTTGGCGTCGGTGAGCGACAGCCAGATGCCGCGGACCAGCGGGTATCCGATGATCACGCCGATCACGAGCACCACCGGGGCGACCATCGCCCAGGCGTACCAGTGGGTGGAGAGGGATCGCCGTACGGCGCCCCGGGATCCACCGTTCCGCTTGCCAGTTCCGCGGCTCCGGCCGCGGGCGCTGTCGCCCGCGGCCTTCGCCACCGACTGGCTGCTGGTGTCCACAGCCATCAGCCGGTCTGCCTTCCTTCGTGCTCCGTCTCCGGCACGGGGTTGGTTACTTCCAGTCCTTCAGGAGCTTGCGGTAGGACTCGCCCGCCGTCTTGGCTCCCTGCTCCGGGGTGCTCTGGTTGGTGAGGACCTTGGTGTACTCGGTGACCAGCGGGGCGAAGAGGCTGCCGCCCTCCGGGATCCACGGGCGCTCGACGGCCTTCTCGACGACCGGCTTGAAGAAGGTGATCATCTCGTTGGTGGCCACCTCCGTCTTGCCGTAGGCGGAGGTACGGGTCGGGAGCAGGCTGAGCTCCTTGGCGACCTGGGCCTGGACCTCGGGCGAGCTCATGTACTCGACGAAGGCGTACGAGGCGTTCAGGTTCTTGGAACCGGCGTAGACGGCGAGGTTGTGGCCGCCCTGCGGGGCGCCCTGGCCGGCGGAGCCGGTCGGGACCGGGGCGATGCCCAGGTTCGCCTTGTCGGCGAACTCCTTGCCGGTGTAGGTGTCGGCGACGGCCCACGGGCCGTTGATCATCATCGCGACCTTGCCGTCCTTGAAGGCGGCCTGCATGTTGTCCCAGCCGTTGGTCGCGTCGGTGATCGCGGCCTTGGAGTCGACCAGGTCCTTGACGGTCTTGAAGGCCTTGACGCCCGCCGGGTTGTCGATGGTGACGGTCTTGGTGTCGGCGTTGACCATGTCGCCGCCCTCGCCGTACAGGAAGGAGAGGAACCAGTAGGCGTCGTCACCGCGCAGGTACAGGCCGGTCTTGCCGGTCTTCTGCTTGATCTTGGCGGAGACGGCCTTCAGCTCGTCGACCGTCTTGGGGACCTCGACACCGGCCTCCTTGAAGATCTTCTTGTTGTAGAAGATGCCCATGGAGTCGATGACCTGCGGCACGGCGTAGGTCTTGCCGTTGTACTTGGTGGACGCGGCGGCCTGCTTGAGGAAGTCGTCCTGGTCCTTGAGGGCCGGGGTGCCGTCCAGCGGGGCGAGGTAGCCGAGGTTCGCGAAGTCCGGGGTCCAGGCGACCTCGGAGCGGATGACGTCGGGGGCGCCGGAGCCGGACTGGGCCGCGTTCTTGAACTTGTTCTGGGCGTCGCCGAACGGCACGTTGACGTACTTGACGGTGACCTTGGGGTGCTTCTTGGTGAAGTCCTCGGCGATCTTCTTGAAGACCTTGTCCTCGGAGCCGACCGTCGAGGTGTCCCACCAGGTCACGGTGCCGGAGAGCTCGCCGGAGCCCTTCGAGCCGCCGTCGTTCGAACCGCTGTCGCTTCCGCACGCCGCCAGGGTCACGCCCAGGGCGGCGACCAGCGCGGTGGCCGCTATGCCACGCCGCATGTGAACTCCTTCAGATGGTCCCGGATGGACGAGGGGCTGGAACCTTCCTCATGCGACCGCTCCCTCGCGGCGCGCCGGGTTGCCAGGAACGTAACAGGGATGAAAACGAGCCGAAAGAGCTTGCGGGAAATTTCTGCAAGACGCGCTGATCGTTACATCCGTGTGTCCCTAAGGTTGCCGACGAGCCGCTTGACAGCTCCCGGGACCCGCCGCCTCTTGCAAGAACTTGCGAAAGCGGGACGACAACGGCCGGAACCCGCGTTCGGTGGGCAATCCGACGCCTGACCGGTACAGTCCACTCCCATGACCGCGCGGCTCGCCGACATCGCAGCCCAGGCGGGGGTCAGTGAAGCCACAGTCAGCCGCGTGCTCAACGGCAAGCCCGGTGTGGCCGCGGCCACCCGTGAATCCGTGCTCGCCGCACTCGACGTGCTCGGCTACGAGCGTCCCGTACGGCTGCGCCAGCGCAGCGCGGGCCTCGTCGGACTCATAACCCCCGAACTGGACAACCCGATCTTCCCCGCGCTCGCGCAGGTCATCGGGCAGGCCCTCACCCGGCAGGGATACACCCCGGTGCTCGCCACCCAGACCCCCGGCGGGTCCACGGAGGACGAGCTCACCGACATGCTGGTGGAACGAGGGGTGGCCGGCATCATCTTCGTGTCCGGGCTGCACGCCGACACCACGGCCGACACCACCCGCTACGACCAGCTGCGCGGCAAGGGCGTCCCGTACGTCCTCATCAACGGCTTCTCCCCCAAGGTCCAGGCCCCCTTCGTCTCCCCCGACGACCGGGCCGCCATGGTGCTCGCCGTGACGCACCTGGCGGCGCTCGGCCACACCCGGATCGGCCTCGCCGTCGGTCCCAAGCGCTTCGTGCCCGTCCTGCGCAAGATCGAGGGTTTCCGCAAGGGCATGCAGGACCGCTTCGGCCTCGATCCCGAGGAGACCGAGGAGCTCGTCCAGCACTCCCTCTACACCCTGGAAGGCGGCCAGGCCGCTGCCTCCGCGCTCATCGCCAAGGGCTGCACCGCGGTCGTCTGCGCGAGCGACATGATGGCGCTCGGCGCGATCCGGGCCGCCCGCCAGCAGGGCCTCCAGGTGCCGAAGGACGTCTCGGTGGTCGGCTTCGACGACTCCCCGCTCATAGCGTTCACCGACCCGCCGCTCACCACCATCCGCCAGCCGGTGCAGGCGATGGGCCAGGCGGCCGTCCGCGCGCTCCTGGAGGAGGTCGGGGGCACCCCGGCCCCGCACAGCGAGTTCGTCTTCATGCCGGAGCTGGTCGTGCGCGGTTCGACCGCCTCGGCCCCGGCCGCCCCGCCCCGGCCCCCTCAGGGCTGAGGTCCGTCGGAAGGTGGACCGGGTGCGCCCCGAACCCGACTGGAGGATGATCGGTCGGGGGGACGGGATCTGGCAGACTCTCCTCCTATGGGTGAAACGACCGTGAAGAGTTTGGAAATCCGGACGACCCCGTCGTCACCCATCGTGGCCGACGGACGGTGGGCGCGGCTGCGCGCCCGCACGCCGCGGCGACCGCGGATCTGGTTCGAGATCCTGCTCATCGCGGTCAGCTACTGGCTGTACTCGCTCATCCGCAACGCGGTGCCCGAGCAGAAGGCCCAGGCGCTGAGGAACGCCGACTGGATCTGGGAGGCGGAGCACTCGCTCGGCCTCGCCTTCGAGCACACCGTCAACCACGCCGTGAACTCGGTGACATGGCTGATCGTGGCGATGAACTACTACTACGCCACCCTGCACTTCGTCGTGACGATCGGTGTGCTGGTGTGGCTGTACCGGTGGCAGCCGGGCCGTTACGCGGCGTTCCGCACGGTCCTGTTCGCGACCACGGGCGTGGCCCTGGTCGGCTACTACCTGTACCCGCTGGCCCCGCCCCGTCTGATGAACGGGCAGAGCTTCGTCGACACGGTGCTGGTGCACCACACCTGGGGCTCGATGGCCTCGGGCAACCTCAAGCACATGTCGAACCAGTACGCGGCGATGCCGTCGATGCACATCGGCTGGTCGCTGTGGTGCGGCGTGACCATCTTCCTGCTCGCCAAGGCGCCCTGGGCGAAGATCCTCGGCCTGGTCTATCCGATGGCCACGCTGGTCGTCATCGTGGCCACCGCCAACCACTTCTGGATGGACGCGGTGGGCGGCATCGTCTGCCTGGCCTTCGGCTTCGCCGTCTCGTACGTCTGGTACGGCTCGCGCCCCCACAAGCTCCCGAAGCTGGTGGAGCCGGCCGCGTCCACGCCGCAGGGCGTCACGCAGGGTGACACGCCGGGCGGCCCGCCCCGGGAGGGGGCGGACCGCGCGTCCGAGGAGACCGCGGCGCGGAAGGCCGGGGCCGGGAAGACCCGGGAAGCCGACGAACGCGACGGGGAGCGGGTCAGCTCCGCCAGGTGACCCGCCCGCCGGCGACGGTGAGGCGGATCGGTGCCTCGGCGGTCTCGTCGGGCGCTGCCTCGGCCGGGTCGAGCGTGAAGGCGGTGAGGTCCGCACGGTGGCCGGGGGCGATCCGGCCGGAGAACCGCTCCTCCCCCGCCGCGAGGGCCGCGTGCGTGGTCATGCCCTCCAGTGCCATCAGGCCCGTCAGTCCCGCCCGGACCGAGGCGGCGCCCCGCGGGGCCTGCGCGGTGGCGAGGACCTGGCGGGCGTCGTGGTGGGCGATGGGCCAGTCCGAGCCGAGGGCGAGAACGGCGCCCGCGTCCCTGAGGTCACGGCAGCGCCAGGCCCGGGCGGCCCGCTCGTCACCGAGCCGCCTGGACCACTCGTCGGTGCGGTCGGCGCGCGTGTAGGCGGTGTGCGGGGGCTGCATCGAGGCGACGACGCCGAGCGCGGCGAAGCGGCCGAGCTGGTCGTCGGGGACCGTCTCGATGTGCTCGATCCGGTGCCGTGGGCCGTCCCCGAGGGTCTCGACGGTGTCCAGCACGTGCCGTACGGCCGCGTCGCCGATCGCGTGGGTGGCGGTGCCGACGCCAGCGCCGTGGAGGTGCCGTACGGCGGCCGAGTACGCGGCCGGGTCGGGCCAGAAGGCGTCGGTGCCCTGGCCGTGGCAGTCGGGGTGCTCCAGCCAGGCGGTGCCGCCCTCGACGGTGCCGTCCATGAAGAACTTGACGCCGCCGACCCGCCACAGCCGGCCGGCCCGCTCCTGGAGCCGGACCAGCTCGTCCAGCTCCTCGGTGCTCGCGCCGGGCATGCACCAGGGGGCGAGGCGCAGCCGGAGCGGCAGGTCGCCGTCGGCCTCGATCGCGGCGAGCAGGCCGGGCACGTCGTGGCCGCCGAGGTCCATGACGTGGGCGCCGGTGAGCCCGGTGGCGGCCATGGCGGAGAGCAGGGCGACGAGCCGGTCGCGGCGCTCGGCGTACGGCCGGGAGGGGAGCACCGGGGTCATGAGGTCCATGGCGGCGTGCTCGTTGAGATGGCCCGTGGGGCGCCCGGAGGCGTCGCACACGATCTCGGAGCGCTGGGCGAAGGAGCGCGGTCCGTCGATGCCGGCGGCTTTCAGCGCGGTGGCGCTCACGAGGGCGGAGTGACCGTCGTAGAGCCGGAGGAAGGCGGGGGCGCCGTCGAGGGCGTCCTCGATCAGGGCGTGGTGGATCCGGCGGCCGGCGAAGACGTTGTGGTCGAGGCCGAAGCCGAGGATCCAGCCGTCACGCCGCTCGGCGTTCCGCAGCGCGGCCCGCAGCCCGTCGAGGTCGGTGACGGCCGAGAGGTCGGTGCCGGTGAACATCTCCAGGCCCCAGACGGGGTGGCTGTGGGCGTCGGTGAGTCCGGGCGTGAGGGTGGCTCCGGCGAGGTCGACGAGCTCGGTGCCGGGGCCGCGCCAGTCGCGGGCGTCGGTGTCGTCGCCGAGGGCGGTGATCAGTCCGTCGCGGACGGCGACAGCGGTGTGCCCGGTCGGTCCGGGGTCGCGGACGCGGGCGTTGACGAGGACGAGGTCGGGTGCGGACACGCGGGATCTCCGGATTCGGTGGGCTCGGCGGCGAAGCCGGCGTAGACCTCGGGGCGGGTGCGGCGGAGCCGGTGCGCGAGGACGAGCCCGAGGAGGAGGACGGCGGGGACGACGGCGAGGAGGACGGTGTTGACGGTGGTGGAGGCGCCGGTGAACAGGTCGACCTTGGAGGCGACCAGCCACAGGGCGACGGCGAGCAGGACGGCGGCCGCGACGGGGGCGACGATGGTGCGCAGGGCGCCTTCCTGGTGCGGGACGCGCCGGAAGTAGCGGACGACGGCGAGGGCGGCGAGCAGCATCAGCGCCATGAGCCCGAGCATCCCGGGGGTGTTCACCCAGAGCAGGAGCTGGGTGTACGGGTCGGCGTCCGCGACGGCGAAGCCGAGGACGACGACGGCGCCGAGCGCGGTCTGGACGAGTCCGGCGACGTACGGGGAGCGGTGGCGCGGGTGGATCCGGCCGAGCGCGGCGGGCAGCACGCCCTCCTCGGCGAGGGCCAGGCCGTAGCGGTTGATGGCGTTGTGGAAGGCCAGGAGCGAGGCGATGATGCTGGTCACGATGAGGACGTGCATCAGGTCGGCGGCCCAGGCGCCGACGTAGGTGGTGATGGCGGCGAAGAAGAGCCCGCCGGTGTCGCCCGCGGCGGCCTCGACGACCTTGTCGTCGCCGAAGGCCTGGATGACGGTCCAGACGACGAAGGCGTAGAAGAGACCGAGGAAGCCGACCGCGATGTAGGTGGCGCGGGGGATGGTGCGGGCGGGGTCGCGGGCCTCGCGGCGGTAGATGACGGTCGACTCGAAGCCGGTGAAGGCCGAGAAGGCGAAGGCGAGCACGGCGGCGGTGCCGGGGACGAGGACGTTGCCGGGGGCGAAGGACGCGAGGGAGAGCCCGTGGGCGCCGCCCTCCAGGAGGACCCCGGCGGCGAGGAGCACGAGTATGCCGGTCTCGGCGACGAGCAGGACGCCGAGGACCTTGGCGCCGAAGTCGATGGAGCGGTAGCCGCCGTACCAGATGAGCAGCAGGCCGGCGAGGGCGATGGGCAGCCAGGGCAGGTCGACGCCCCACAGGGAGTGGGCGGTGTCGGCGGTGGCGGAGCCGAGGAGGCCGTAGACGCCGATCTCCATGCCGTTGTAGCCGACCATGGCGACGAGCGCGGCGGCGATGCCGAGGGGCTTGCCGAGGCCCTGGGCGATGTACGCGTAGAAAGCGCCGGCGCTGCGGACGTGCCGGCTCATGGTGGTGAAGCCGACGGCGAAGACCGCGAGGGTGATGCCGGCGAGGAGGTAGCCGGCGGGGGCGCCGATGCCGCCGAGGACGAGGGCGATGGGGGCGACGCCGGCCATGACGGTGAGCGGGGCGGCGGCGGAGACGACGAAGAAGGAGATGTCCGCGGTGGTCAGGGTGCCGGTGCGGAGGCCGGGCGGCTTGTCGGGGGTGCTGGAGGACATGGGTGGGGAGGCCCTTCCGCGACGGAGACGGGGACGACGGGCGGGAACGGGAACGGGAACGGGAACGACAGGAGCAGGAGGTCGGGACCGGGAACGACGGAAGCAGGAGGTCGGGACCGGGAACGACGGGAGCAGGAGGTCGGGACCCGGGGTGCCGGGACGGGGAAGTCGGGACCCGGGGTGCCGGGACCGGGAAGTCGGGACCCGGGGTGCCGGGACCGGGAAGTCGGGACCCGGGGTGCCGGGACCGGGAAGTCGGGACCCGGGGTGCCGGGACCGGGTTGCCGGAGCAGGAAACCTAAAGCCTTTCGGTTGGCGCAATGTAGCCTCGGGTCCGACGATTCGGGAAGACCTCGACTGGGGGAAAACCTTCATGGGCCGGCCGCGCACGCCCCTCCTCGACCGGGAGCGCATCACCACCACGGCGCTCCGACTCGTGGACGAACAGGGCGACTTCAGCGTCCCGCAGATCGCGCGGGCGCTCGGTGTGCAGACGGCCTCGGTGTACCACCATGTGGACGGCCGGGACGGCATCGTGGAGCTGCTGCGGGAGCGGGTCTGCGACGCCATCGACGACGGCGCCTTCGCGCTGGCGCCGTGGGACGCCGCCATGACCGCCTGGGCCCGCTCGTACCGCGCCGCCTTCGCCGCCCATCCGCGCACGATCCCGCTGCTCACCACCTCGCCGGTGCGCGCCCCGAAGGTGCTCCAGCAGTACGAGAAGGCCGTCGTCCGCCTCCTGGACGCGGGCTTCCCGCTGGCGGACGTGATGCCGGTGATCATCGGCCTGGAGAACCTGGTGCTCGGGTCGGCCCTCGACATGGCGGCGCCCGAGATGATGTGGGAGCTCACCGACGAGACCGCCACACCGCACCTCGCGGACGCCCTGGCCGCGGTCGCGGGCAGCCGCGCCGACGCGGCCTTCGAGCTGGCGCTCGCGGGATACATGGCGCACTGCCGGAAGCTGCTGGACACCCGGTAGAGGCCTATGCTTTTTCTGTGGGGCCCCGCGCGGAACTGATCGGGACGATCGGAGACGGTCGGAGACGATCGGAGGCAAGGATGCTCTTGCTTCGACACGGGGCGACCGCCCTGCTGGCCGCCCTCGCCCTGCTGTCCCTCGGCGTCCCCGCCTCGACGGCCGCGCCAGGACCGGGAGTTCTCGTCGTGAGCTACGAGCCCGGCGAGACGGAGGCGGACCAGGCCGAGCAGCGGTTCCTGCAGCAGAACGAGGTTCTGGAGAGCGCCGCCGCGCACGCCAACGAGCTGATCGGCCTGCCGCGCGACGTGTCCCTCACCGCGCTGAGCTGCGGCGAGGAGAACGCGTTCTGGGATCCCGAGACCGAGACCATCGCCTTCTGCTACGAACTCGCCGGTGCCTACCGGTCGCTGTTCACGGAGCTGAACACCGAGGGCAGCGAGGCCGAACGGAGCCGGGCCGTCGACGAGGACGTCATCGGCATCTCCAACAGCGTGGTCTTCCACGAGTTCGGGCACGCCCTGATGACCCTCTACGACCTGCCCATCACCGGTCGCGAGGAGGACGCCGCCGACCAGCTCGCCACGCTGATGCTCGCCGGGGACTCGCTGCACCAGGAGTACGCGGTCAGCGCCATCGAGGCGTGGGGCGCACTGGCCCTCGCCGCCGAGCGGGGCGACGTCGCCCCGGACCCGGCCGACGAGCACTCCCTGGACGCCCAGCGCTACTACAACGCCATCTGCTGGCTGTACGGCTCCGATCCGAACGCCTACCAGGGCGTCGTGGCGACCGGGGACAATCCGGACGGGGTCCTGCCGGAGTCCCGGGCCTCGCGCTGCCCCGACGAGTTCGCGCAGATCGACCAGGCCTGGGGCACCCTGCTGGAGCCGTATCTGAAGACGACCTGACCGGCCGGGCCGGCGTCAGGCCCCGTAGAACAGCTCCTCCATGACCGCCCGCGCGCGGCGGGTGACACGGCGGTAGTCGTCCACCATCTCGCCGACGTGGCCGGGCCCGTAGCCCATGTAGCGGCCCACCGCCGCCAGTTCGCGCGGCTCGGACGGGAAGGTGTCGCCGGGCCGGCCGCGGACCAGCATCACCGCGTTGCGCACCCGGCTGGCGAGCACCCAGGCCTCGTCCAGGATCTGTGCCTCGTCCGTCGCGATGAGGCCGGCCGCGTGGGCGGCGGCCAGGGCCTCGCGGGTCCGGGGAGTGCGCAGGCCCGGCTCGGCCCAGCCGTGCCGCATCTGGATCAGCTGCACGGTCCACTCGACGTCGCTCAGCCCGCCCCGGCCCAGCTTGGCGTGGAGCGTCGGGTCGGCGCCGCGGGGCAGCCGCTCGGTCTCCATGCGGGCCTTGAGCCGGCGGATCTCGCGCACCGCCTCGTCGCCGAGGCCTTCCATCGGGTAGCGCAGCGGGTCGACGAGGTCGACGAACCGCCGGCCCAGCTCGACGTCGCCGGCCATCGGTTCGGCCCGCAGCAGGGCCTGGCTCTCCCAGACCAGCGACCAGCGGCGGTAGTAGGCCTCGTAGGACTTCAGCGTCCGGGCGAGGGGACCGTTCCTGCCCTCCGGGCGCAGATCGGCGTCGATCAGCAGCGGCGGGTCGGCGGTGGGCAGCTGGAGGAGCCTGCGCATCTCGGTGACGACCTGGTTCGCGGCCCGCGCCGCCTCCTGCTCGTCGACGCCCTCGCGCGGCTCGTGCACGAACAGCACGTCCGCGTCGGAGCCGTAGCCGAGTTCGTGCCCGCCGAAGCGGCCCATGCCGATCACCGCGAAGCGGGTCGGCAGCTCGTCGCCCCACCCGGCGCGCACGGCGGCCCGGAGCGCGCCCGCGATGGTGGCCGCGTTGAGGTCGGTGACGGCCTGCCCGACCCGGTCGACCAGCGCGCCGGGATCGGGTTCCCTCGGGCTGTCCTCCGTGCCGTACGAGCCGATGAGGTCGGCCGCGGCGGTGCGGAACAGCTCCCGGCGGCGCACCCCGCGGGCCGCGGCCACCGCGTGTTCGGCGCCCTCCGCGCGGCCGACCGCGGCGAGCACCTCCTGCTCCAGGTGGTCCCGGCCGCGCGGCTTCAGGCCCTCGGGGTCGCCGAGGATGGCGACCGCCTCGGGTGCGCGGAGCAGCAGGTCGGGCGCGAGCCGGCCGGCCGAGAGGACCCGGGCGAGGTTCTCCGCGGCGGCGCCCTCGTCGCGGAGCAGCCGCAGGTACCAGGGCGTCTTGCCGAGCGCGTCGGAGACCTTGCGGAAGCCGAGCAGTCCGGCGTCCGGATCGGCCGAGTCGGCGAACCAGCCGAGCAGCACCGGCAGCAGCGTCCGCTGGATCGCGGCCTTGCGGCTGACTCCGGAGGACAGGGCCTCCAGGTGGCGCAGGGCGGCGGCGGGATCGGCGTAACCGAGCGCTTCGAGCCGCTGTCCGGCGGCCTGCGGGCTGAGCCGGGTCTCGCCGGGGGCGAGCTGGGCGACGGCGTCGAGGAGCGGCCGGTAGAACAGCTTCTCGTGCAGCCGGCGCACCACGGCCGCGTGGCGCTTCCACTCGCGGTTCAGCTCGGCGACCGGGTCGGTGCGCAGTCCGAGGGAACGGCCGAGGCGGCGCAGGTCGTCCTCGCCCTCGGGGACGAGGTGGGTGCGGCGCAGCCGGTACAGCTGGATGCGGTGCTCCATGGCGCGCAGGAAGCGGTAGGCGTCGTCGAGCTGGGCGGCGTCGGCGCGGCCCACGTAGCCGCCGGCGGCGAGGGCGGCGAGCGCGTCGAGCGTGGTGCCGCTGTGCAGCGAGGCGTCGCTGCGGCCGTGCACCAGCTGCAGGAGCTGCACGGCGAACTCGACGTCCCGCAGGCCGCCGGGGCCGAGCTTCAGCTCGCGGTCGATCTGCGCGGCGGGGATGTTGTCGACGACCCGGCGGCGCATCTTCTGCACGTCGGGAACGAAGTTCTCGCGCTCGGCGGCCTGCCAGACCAGCGGGGAGACGGCGTCGATGTAGGCGGCGCCGAGCTCGGCGTCGCCGGCCACCGCCCGGGCCTTCAACAGGGCCTGGAACTCCCAGGTCTTGGCCCACCGCTGGTAGTAGGCGAGGTGGGAGGAGAGGGTCCGCACGAGCGGGCCGTTGCGGCCCTCCGGGCGGAGGTTGGCGTCGACGGGCCAGATGCTGCCCTCGACGGTGGTCTCCGAGCAGATCCGCATGAGGTGGGAGGCGAGCCGGGTCGCGGCCTGGAGCGCCTTGGCCTCGCCGCCGTCCCGGGCGGCGGCCTCGTCCGCGGCCTCGCCGACGAAGATCACGTCCACGTCGGAGACGTAGTTGAGCTCGTTGCCGCCGCACTTGCCCATGGCGATCACGGCGAGCCGGCACTGCGCCGCGTCCTCGGGCGCCGCCGCGCGGGCGAGGCGGAGCGCGGCGCGCAGGGTCGCGGTGGCGAGGTCGGCGAGCTCGGCGGCGGTCTGGGCGACGTCGGTGGTGCCGCACACGTCCCGGGCGGCGATGGACAGCAGGCAGCGGCGGTAGGCGATCCGCAGCGACACCAGGTCGGTGGCCTCGGCGAGCCCGCGCTCGAACTCGGCGACACCCGGGTGCAGATCGGCGGCCTCGTAGGTGACCAGGGCCTGCCAGTCGCGCGGGTGGCGGGCCAGGTGGTCGGCGAGCGCCTCGGAGGTGCCGAGCACGCCGAGCAGCCGGTCGCGGAACGGCTTGGCGGAGAGCAGGGTGGTGGTGAGGGCCGGGCGCTCGGCCTCCGGCTGGGCCTCGACGAGCCGGACCAGGCCGCGCAGCGCGAGGTCGGGGTCGGCGGTGGCACCGAGGGCGTCCAGGAGCACCGAGTCGCCGCGCAGCGAGGCGAGCTCGTCCAGGTCGAGCAGCCGCTCGGCTGCGGACGGATCGGTGAATCCGTGCCGCAGCAGCCGGGTGAACGTGCTGCTCCTGCGTCCCGGCACCGTCATCCCGCCGCTCCTCCACCGGTCGATCGAGCCCCGGCCCGAGCCTATCCGGCGAACCGGCTCCCGGGCGTGCCGGGGAGCGCGGGGCGGGTCCCTGGCGGCAGAATCGGCGGCATGAACTGGACCCTCGAAGTGGTGGCCGTTCCCGTCGCCGACCTGGACCGGGCGAAGGAGTTCTACGGCGAGAAGCTCGGCTTCACGGTCGACCTGGACCAGGAGGTGGCACCGGGCACGCGCATCATCCAGATCACCCCGCCCGGCTCGCGCTGCTCGATCTCCCTCGTCCAGGGCATGCCGCCGTTCCCGGGCACCGGGGTCATGGCCCCCGGCACCCTGCACGGCCTGCAGCTGTGCGTCACCGACATCGAGGCGGCGCGGGAGCGGCTGGTCGCGGCGGGGGTGCACGCGACGCCGGTCATGCACGTGGGCGCATCGGGCTGGGAGGCCGGCAAGGGCGGCACCTGGAACTCGTTCCTGACCTTCCGGGACCCGGACGGCAACGGGTGGTGGGTCCAGGAGGCGCCCTCGGAGCTGTCGGAGCGCTGAGGACCCCGTTGCGCGGAGGACACGGCGTCAGGCGGCGAACACCAGACGGTAGTTGCGCACGCTCTCGTCCTCGCCCTCGTACGCCATGCCGGCCGCCTCCATCACCCGGTGGGAGGCGACGTTGTCGAGGTCGGCGTCACCGCGCACCGCCGTGGCGCCGGCCTCGCGGGCGCGGCCGATCAGCGCGCGCAGCGCCTCGGAGGCGTAGCCCCGTCCGCGCGCGCCGGGCACGAGCCCGTACCCGACCGTGACGACCCCGCCCTCGTCCGGCGGCCCGTGGAACCCGATCCCGCCGATGGTGGTGCCGTCCGCCAGGAGCTGTATCCGGTACGGCCGGTACGCCCCGGGGTCGCCGCGCTCGGCGACCCCGTTCAGAAAGCCCCGCGCACTGCGGGCGTCCCCGTCCTCGGGATACCCCTCGGCCCACCGGTCGCCGGCCCCGGGCACGCCCTCGACGATCCGCCGGGCGTCGTCGACGGAGAGCGGGTGCAGCAGCAGCCGGTCCGTCTCGATGATCTTCGCGTCTGTCACGGGCGCAGTGTCGGACCGCCCCGCCTCCGCGCGCAACGGAATTCACCGCCGCCGGCCGGCGTCCGGCTAGCCGAAGACGAGGTCGCCCAGTTCGTCCAGCCAGTAGCGCACCCGGTGCCACCGCCTGCAGAACCGCTTCGGGCGGCCCCTGCGGCGCTCGTCCAGCTGCCGGTGGCAGTGCAGACACCGTCGCGCGTTCCGCTCCCCCATGGCCCTCACTCTCGTCCCCCTGGCCCTTGGACCGGCGCCTACAGCACCGGCAGGTTCTTGCGCAGCTCGAAGGCCGTGACCTCCGAGCGGTACTCCTCCCACTCCTGCTTCTTGTTGCGCAGGAAGAAGTCGAAGACGTGCTCGCCCAGGGTCTCCGCGACCAGTTCGCTGCGTTCCATCAGGGTGATGGCCTCGCCGAGGTTCTGCGGGAGGGGCTCGATGCCCATCGCGCGGCGCTCGGCGTCGCTGAGGGCCCAGACGTCGTCGTCGGCGCCGGCCGGGAGTTCGTAGCCCTCCTCGATGCCCTTGAGGCCGGCCGCGAGGAGGACGGCGTAGGTGAGGTAGGGGTTGGCGCCCGAGTCGATGGAGCGGACCTCGACGCGCGAGGAGCCCATCTTGCCCGGCTTGTACATGGGGACACGGATGAGCGCGGAGCGGTTGTTGTGGCCCCAGCAGATGTACGCGGGGGCCTCGCCGCCGGAGCCTGCGGTGCGGCCGGAGCCGCCCCAGATGCGCTTGTAGGAGTTGACCCACTGGTTGGTGACGGCCGCGGTCTCCGCGGCGTGCCTGAGCAGGCCCGCGATGAAGGAGCGGCCGACCTTCGAGAGCTGGTACTCGGCGCCGCTCTCGTAGAACGCGTTGCGGTCGCCCTCGAAGAGGGAGAGGTGGGTGTGCATGCCGGAGCCGGGGAACTCGGAGAAGGGCTTCGGCATGAAGGTGGCCTGGACGCCCTGCTCCAGGGCGACCTGCTTCATGACCAGGCGGAAGGTCATGATGTTGTCGGCCGTCGAGAGCGCGTCCGCGTAGCGGAGGTCGATCTCCTGCTGGCCCGGCGCGCCCTCGTGGTGGGAGAACTCCACCGAGATGCCCATCGACTCCAGCATGGTGATGGCCTGGCGGCGGAAGTCCATGCCCACGTTCTGCGGGGTGTGGTCGAAGTAGCCCGAGTTGTCGGCCGGGGTCGGGCGCGTGCCGTCCAGCGGCTTGTCCTTCAGGAGGAAGAACTCGATCTCGGGGTGGGTGTAGAAGGTGAAGCCCAGGTCCGAGGTCTTGGCAAGGGCGCGCTTCAGGACGTAGCGCGGGTCGGCGAAGGACGGCGAGCCGTCCGGCATCAGGATGTCGCAGAACATGCGGGCCGTGCCGGGGGCCTCGGCTCGCCAGGGCAGGATCTGGAAGGTGCCGGGGTCGGGCTTGGCGATCATGTCGGACTCGTAGACGCGGGCGAAGCCCTCGATCGCCGAGCCGTCGAAGCCGATGCCTTCGTCGAAGGCCTGCTCCAGCTCGGCGGGCGCCACCGCGACCGACTTCAGGAAGCCGAGCACGTCGGTGAACCACAGACGCACGAAGCGGATGTCGCGCTCCTCGAGCGTACGGAGCACAAATTCCTGCTGCTTGTCCATTTCCACACCCATCCTCGCTGGTCAGGCCGCCTGCTCCCACCGCCTCGGGCACTTCGGGGGGCGCCTGAGCATCCCACCACATGGTTTCGTGCACGTTGCACACCCATACTGCCTGCTCCGCTGTGACACAGGTAACGGGGGAACGGCCGAAAAGCGGCGGTCGTGCGGCGCCCTCCCGGTACCCGCTCGGCGAGGACCGGTACCGACGGGTACCCCGTTCGGCCCACGGCCCCCCCTTCTGGCACTACGATCTGCGCCCATGGGGGGCCCACGGCGCACACGCCCGTCCCGGAACCCGCGTCCCATGGCACTGGCGAGTGCCGTGGCGACGCTCCTCGGCGCGCTCTTCCTCTGTCTGGGCGCCGGCGACCCGGCCGAGCGGGCCGAGCACGAGCGGGCGACCGTCCACGTGACCCAGGGCGACCGGTACGTCCAGTACGCCTGCCCGTACGACCGGGGCGACTGCTCCCTCTTCCCCGCGCTCTCCCCCGCCGTGCTCAGCGCGCCGCCGCTCGACCCGCCGCTGCACGCGGAGGGCCGGCTCCCGCGTCCCGGGGCCTCGGCCGACGACGGCCGGGTGCTCCTGGCCGGCGCACGGCCCCGTGCGCCGGACCTCCACGTCCTTCAAGTCCTGCGGACGTGAGCGGCCGGGCTTTCCGTCACGTTCGTTCCGTTCCGCGACCCCCCGCTTTTTCTCACTTCAGAAGGACGACATCACCATGGCGAACCGTTCCACCACCGCCGACCGCCGCGCCCGGATAGAGGAGATGCGCCGCGCCGAGCTGGCCCGCGAGCGCCGCAACCGCGTCCTCACCATCGGCATCAGCGCCGTCGTCGTGCTCGGCCTCGTCGGCTTCGGCGGCTGGGTGATCAACAAGGAGAACACCAAGCAGGAGCAGCAGGAGGCCGCCGCCAAGGCCCCCATCAAGGACGAGAAGTCCTGGGACGCCAAGAAGCTGACCCGCAACCACGTCCAGACCCCGGTGAAGTACGAGATGGTCCCGCCGGTCGGCGGCGACCACAACCCGGTCTGGCAGAACTGCAACGGCGACGTCTACGACAAGCCGGTCAACGACACCAACGCCGTGCACTCCCTGGAGCACGGCGCGGTGTGGGTGACGTACAACAAGAAGGCCGCCGCCGGCGACCTCGACAAGCTCAAGGCCAAGGTCAAGAAGACCCCGTACTCGCTGATGAGCCCGGTCGACAACCAGTCCGGCGCGATCATGCTGAGCGCCTGGGGCAAGCAGGTGACCGTGGACGGCGCGGACGACCCGCGCGTGGACGCCTTCTTCACCAAGTACGTCAACGGCCCGCAGACGCCGGAGCCGGGCGCCGCCTGCACCGGTGGCGTGGGCGCCGAGGGCCAGGGCGGCGCCGGGATGGGCCAGTGAAGCTGAACCGGACGCAGTGGGCGTCCGTCACCGCCGTGGCCCTGGCGGTGCTGTTCGCCGGCGGCGCGGTCACCGTCGCCTCCGCCGACCGGGACGAGGCCCCGCGGACGCCCACGGCGGAGTCGGCCGACGCGGGCTTCGCCCGTGACATGGCCGTCCACCACCAGCAGGCCGTCGAGATGTCGTTCGTCGTCCGCGACCGGACGAAGGACGAGGAGGTCCGCCGCCTCGCCTACGACATCGCCAACACCCAGGCCAACCAGCGCGGCATGATGCTGGGCTGGCTCGACATGTGGGGCCTGCCGAAGGTGCAGTCCGGCGTGCCGCCGATGACCTGGATGGGCATGGGCGTCGACACCGGCGAGGACGGCGAGCTGATGCCGGGCATGGCGACCCGCGCCGAGATCGAGCAGCTGCGCAAGGCCTCGGGCCGCGAGGCCGAGGTGCTGTACCTGAAGCTGATGACCGAGCACCACAAGGGCGGCATCCACATGGCCCAGGGCTGTGTGGAGCGCTGTGTGCCGGGTGTCGAGCGGGATCTCGCGCAGGGCATGGTGGACGCCCAGGAGTCCGAGATCAAGCTGATGGCGGACATGCTGAAGGCGCGCGGCGCGTAGCCGCCGGGACGGCGCCGGGCGACGGCCCCCGTGACCCTCTGCGGTCGCGGGGGCCGCGTCGTGACCGGAGAATGGGAGCGCTCGGGGACACGTACGACCGCAGTACGACGACGTTCTACGAAAGGTACGCACCCCATGACCACGGCTAGGGACATCATGCACCGGGGGGCCCAGTGGGTCCCGGCACACGAGACGCTCGACCGCGCCGCGCAGATGATGCGCGACCTCGACGTGGGCGCGCTGCCCATCGCCGACGAGAACGAACGGCTCTGCGGCATCATCACGGACCGCGACATCGTCGTCGGCTGTGTGGCCATGGGCCACGACCCCGCCAGGATCACGTGCGGTGAGATGGCCCAGGGCACCCCGCGCTGGATCGACGCGGGCGCGGACGTGGGCGCGGTCCTGGAGGAGATGCAGAGCCACCAGATCCGGCGGCTCCCGGTCATCGAGAACAAGCAGCTGGTGGGCATGATCAGCGAGGCCGACCTGGCCCAGCACCTGACGGACGACCAGCTGAAGGCCTTCTGCGAGCGCGTGTACGCCTCCTGACGGGCCCTCGGCTCCCCGCCTCTCGGCTCCCCCTCGATTCCCCTCGCCCGGCTCCCGCGCTCAGCGGCCCGCGTCGAGGACCGCCCGGGCGATCGCGTCCGGGCGGTCCAGCATGACCAGATGGCCCGACGGTCCGGCCGCCTCGTAGCGGGCGCCGAGCCGCCGGGCCAGCGCGCGCTGGCGCCGCTCCCAGCGGGCCGAGCCGTCGGGTGCGGCGAGCACGGTGACGGGCAGTCCCGGCGGCAGCCGGGCCCGCTCGCGCAGGGCGAGCAGCTCGGCGGCAACGGCGCCGTAGCGGGCGTTCTCGTCGAGGGTGCCGCGCAGCACGCGTGAGGTGCGGTAGACGCGGCGGACCTCGGCGGGCGGGGACGGGTCGGGCCGGCGGTGGGAGGAGAGGCGTACGGTCAGGGCGCGGCCGGCGGGGCCCAGCGCGGCCGGGACGCCCGCGGCGCAGAGGGTGGCGCCGAGCGCCCGGGCGAGCGCCGGCGCGGTGCGGGAGGGGCGGGGCCGCTCCTCGACGGAGGAGTCGACGAGCACGAGCGCCGCGGTGCGGGCGGGGTGGAGCCGGGCGAAGGCCTCGGCGTGGAAGCCGGCGATCGAGTGGCCGACGACCGTGACGGGCGCGTGGTGGGGGCCGCCGCGGCCGGTCCGGGCCGCCGGGGCGTCGAGGACGGCGTCCAGGACGGCGGCGATCCGGTCGGCCTCCGCGGCGGCGGTGCTCGGCGCGGCGGAGGGCTGGGAGAGGCCGTGGCCGGGGCGGTCGAAGCGGACGACGGTGCGGTGGGGGGCGAGCAGGGGGACCACCGGGTCCCAGTCGAACCAGCTCATGCCCAGCCCGGCGGCGAGCACGCACACCGGTCCCGAGCCGTCGACGACGACGTGGTGGGCGACGCCTCCGATCCGTACGAACGTGGCGGTCACCGCGGCTCCTCGTCCCTGGTCCTCCTGGCGGCCGCTCGCCCGGCCCTCGCCCCGGCCCCGGCCCCCGCCCCGGCTCCTGCCCCCGCCCCGGCCCCGGCCCCGGCCGCCTCCCTTGCCACCGAGCCCGCGAGGACCGCGAGCCACACCGCCACGAGCAGCACCTGGAGGCGCTGTCCGGCGCCGAGCGACCAGGTGCCGCGGCCGGCCTCGAAGGCGGCGACGGCGGCCAGCGTCCAGGCGGTGGCGGCGAACTCCAGGAGGACCAGGGCGGGTCCGGTGCGGGCGAGCGGCGACCGGATGCCGTACCGCCGCGCGGCCGCCGTCAGCGCGACCATCGCGGTCAGCGCGCCGAGCATGGCGAGGGTGGAGCTGACGGCGTGCGCGGTGTGGGTGGCGGGCACGAGCCCGGCCGTCTCCCGGGCGGCGCACTCGGGATCGGCGGTGGGCGTGCAGCTGAGCGGCAGCCGCGAGTCGGCGACGGTGGCGGCCCCGAAGACGGCGAGGGCGAGCCAGCCGACGACCGTCCAGGGCCGGTGCGAGCCGGCGGAGGCGGGGCGGTCCGTCCGGCCCGGGCCCGCCGGACGGGCCCAGAGGCCGGCGAGGGCTCCGGCGAGGGCTCCGGTCAGGACGAGGAGACCGGCCGTCAGGTCCGTGGCACGGAACAGTCCGCCGAGCGGCTGGTCGGCGGCGGCGAGTTCGGAGACGTAGGTGCGGACCGGGTCGAGGCCGGTCCGCACGACGACTTCGAGGACCCAGGCGGTGTACGCGAGCGCGCCGAGGCCGAGCAGCGCGGCGGCGGCTCGGGTGAGCCTCGCGGCGTTCGGCCTCGCGGCATTCCTGGACACAGTGGGTCGAACGTCAGGGTGGGGCCGCGGGTTCCCGGCGTCCCTCGTCATGGGCCCATGCTCGACGGGCCGGACGAGGTGCGCATGTCGGTGGAAAACAGGGGGAAACCGCCGGGTCCGGTCGGGAAGTGGATCACGAACACATCTCGTTCACAAATCAAGTGGTCTCTTCACATGCGGCTGGCTTACGGTCGTGATCTTCCAGGGGGTGGGCACTCGTGCCGGCATCCCCGTGCACCTGCCACGAAGGACCGCGCATGACCATGCCCACCCACTCCCCCGACCAGCCCTACGGCCCGCCCGGGATGCCCGGCGTGCCGCAGGCGCCCGCGCAGCCGCCCCGCAACGGGCTCGGCACCAGCGCGCTGGTCCTCGGCATCCTGGGCGTGATCTTCGCGATCATCCCGGTCACCTTCTGGCTCGGCGGGATCCTGGGTCTGCTGGCCCTGATATTCGGCATCGTCGGCACCGCCCGGGCCGGCAAGGGCCTGGCCACCAACAAGGGCAGCGCCCTCGCCGGCCTGATCCTCGGCGCCCTCTCGATCGTCGCCTCGATCGCGTGGACGATCGCCATCGCGACCGCCGTGAAGGACGTCGCCGACGAGCTCGAGAAGGAGCTCGACCAGAAGGGCGGGACGACCGCCTCCGCCACGCCGGGCGGCGAGGCGACGGGCGAGCCCACCGCCCAGCCGACCGAGCAGGCGCCCAAGACGCTGAAGTTCGGCGACACCTTCACGTACGAGGACGGGATCAAGGTCACCGTCTCCAAGCCGCGCGCCTACCAGCCGGACGGCTTCGCCGTGAGCCACAAGAAGGGCAACAAGGCCTTCCAGGTGACGGTCACCGTCGTCAACGGCGGCAAGCAGGCGCTGGACGGCGCCGTCGTCCTGCCGGAGGCGACGGACGCCAACGGCACGGCGGCCGAGATGGTCTTCGACGGCAGCCTCGCGAGCGCGCCCTTCAGCGGCAAGATCCTCCCGGGCAAGCAGGCCAAGTCCGACTTCACCTTCTCGCTCCCCGCGGACGCCGCCGGGGAGATGCAGGTGGAGATGTCGCCGACCGTCCTGGAGCACGACGCGCAGTTCTGGACCGGCCCGACCAAGTGACGCCGGGACGAGAGGTTCCCGCCGTTCGCCACGACATAGCGTCGAATTGACGATAAACTGAGGGCGTGCCTCAACTACGCCTCGCTCTGAATCAGATCGACTCCACGGTCGGCGATCTCGCCGGGAACGCCGAGGCCGTCGTCCACTGGACCCGGCACGCGGCCGGCCAGGGTGCGCACCTCGTCGCGTTCCCCGAGATGACGCTGACCGGCTATCCCGTCGAGGACCTGGCGCTGCGCCCCTCGTTCGTCGAGGCCTCGCGGGCCGCCCTGAGGGCGCTCGCGCGACGGCTCGCGGACGAGGGACTCGGCGAGCTGCCCGTGGTCGTCGGCTACCTCGACCGCTCCGACCGCGCGAAGCCGCGGCTCGGGCGGCCCGCCGGGTCGCCCGAGAACGCGGCGGCGGTGCTGCACCGCGGCGAGGTGGTGCTGCGCCTCGCCAAGCACCACCTGCCCAACTACGGCGTCTTCGACGAGTACCGCTACTTCGTCCCGGGCGACACCATGCCCGTGCTCCGCGTCCACGGCGTGGACGTGGCCCTCGCGATCTGCGAGGACCTGTGGCAGGAGGGCGGCCGGGTGCCGGCGGCCCGCAGCGCCCGGGCCGGCCTGCTGCTGTCGGTCAACGCCTCTCCGTACGAGCGGAACAAGGACGACACCCGGCTCGAACTGGTCCGCAAGCGGGCCCAGGAGGCCGGCTGCACGACCGCGTACCTGGCGATGACCGGCGGTCAGGACGACCTGGTCTTCGACGGCGACTCGATCGTCGTCGACGCGGCCGGCGAAGTGATCGCCCGCGCCCCGCAGTTCTCCGAGGGCTGCGTGGTGGTCGACCTCGACCTGCCCGCGGCGCTCCCGCTCGCGGAGGCTCCCGCGGACGGCACGGTCGTCGACGACGGGCTGCGGATCGACCGGGTGGTGCTCTCCGAGGAGCCGCTGCCGGCCTACGAGCCCGAGGTGACGGGCGGTTACGCGGAGCGGCTCGACGACGACGAGGAGGTCTACTCGGCCCTGGTCGTCGGCCTGCGCGCGTACGTGAACAAGAACGGCTTCCGCTCGGCGCTCATCGGCCTGTCCGGCGGCATCGACTCGGCCCTGGTCGCCGCGATCGCCTGCGACGCGCTCGGGGCGGCGAACGTGTACGGCGTGTCGATGCCGTCCAAGTACTCCTCGGAGCACTCGCGCGGCGACGCCGCCGAGCTGGCCCGGCGCACCGGGCTGCACCTCCGCACGGTGTCCATCGAGCCGATGTTCGACGCCTACATGGGCGCGGTGGGCCTCACCGGGCTGGCCGAGGAGAACCTCCAGGCGCGGCTGCGCGGCACGCTGCTCATGGCGCTGTCCAACCAGGAGGGACACCTCGTCCTCGCCCCGGGCAACAAGTCCGAGCTCGCGGTGGGCTATTCGACCCTGTACGGGGACGCGGTGGGCGCCTTCGGACCGATCAAGGACGTCTACAAGACCTGGGTGTTCCGGCTCGCCCGCTGGCGCAACCGGGCCGCCGAGGAACGCGGCCAGACGCCGCCGATCCCGGAGAACTCCATCG
The DNA here is from genome assembly GCF_042677525.1 of Streptomyces sp. NPDC127114. NCBI lineage: Bacteria > Bacillati > Actinomycetota > Actinomycetes > Kitasatosporales > Streptomycetaceae > Streptomyces > Streptomyces sp. NPDC127114. The sequence continues at coordinate 219,976 of NZ_JBHXTJ010000008.1, read as the reverse complement.
TCAAGCCGCCGAGCGCCGAACTGCGCCCCGGCCAGGTCGACACGGACTCGCTGCCCGACTACGAGCTCCTGGACCGGATGCTCGAACTGTACGTCGACCGCGACCAGGGCAAGGACGAACTGGTGGCGGCGGGATTCGACCCGGAACTGGTGACCAGGACCCTGCGCATGGTCGACCTGGCCGAGTACAAGCGCCGCCAGTACCCGCCGGGCACGAAGATCTCCGCGAAGGGCTTCGGCAAGGACCGCCGGCTGCCGATCACCAACCGGTGGCGGGAGACGCCCCTGTAAGCGGCCGGTGAGGGACGGTCAGAGCCTGACGCGGGCGGCCACCGGAAGGTGGTCGCTCTTCGTCTCCGGCAGGGTCCAGGAGGACACCGGCTCCACGCCGCGGACCAGGATCTGGTCGATGCGGGCCATCGGGAAGGACGCCGGCCAGCTGAAGCCGAAGCCGTCGCCCGCCGCGCCCTGGGTGGAGCGGAGCTGGGAGGTCACGCCGTTGAGGGCGCGGTCGTTCATCGTGCCGTTGAGGTCGCCGAGCAGGACGATCCGCCGGTGCGGGTCGTGCGAGATGGCCTCGCCGAGGGCGTTGGCGCTGTCGTCCCGCTGGTTGGCGGTGAATCCGGCGTCCAGCCTGACGCGTACGGAGGGGAGGTGGGCGACGTAGACGGCCACCTCGCCCGCCGGGGCGGCGACCGTGGCCCGCATGGCGCGGGTCCAGCCCATGCGGATGTCCACGGGTCCGGCGTCGCGCAGCGGGTACCTGCTCCACAGGCCGACCGTGCCCTGCACCGAGTGGTACGCGTACGTGTCGGCGAGGACCCGCTCGTACGCGGGCACCATGTCGCCCTTGAGCTCCTCCAGGGCCACCACGTCGGCGCCGGAGGCGGCGATCTGACGGGCCGTGCCCTCGGGGTCGGGGTTGTCGGCGTTCACGTTGTGGGTGACCACGGTGAGGTCGCCGCCGGTCTGCGACTTGTCGACGACCAGCCCGCCGAAGAGGTTGAGCCAGACCACGGCCGGCAGGACGAGGGCGATCAGGGCGGTCGCCGAGCGCCGCAGCACGGCGAGGACGAGCAGCACCGGCAGGAACAGGCCGAACCAGGGCAGGAAGGTCTCGGACAGGCTGCCGAGGTTGCCGATCCGGTTGGGGATGTCGGAGTGAAGGCCCATCACCAGGGCGAGCAGCACGGCGCACAGGGCGAGGACGATGCCCCGGCGCCAGATGCCGCGGTCGCCGCGCAGGCGCTCCAGGGCGGTCCGGAACCGTGAGCCGGAGCGCTCGGTTCCCGCTCCGCCGTGCTCGGTCCCCGTCATGTCCACCCGCGTCATCGCCGTCGTCCTCACTGCCTTGCTGCCTTGCTGTGCGACCCGGTGTCGACCCTAGGCGATTCCGGGCCGGTCGTACTCTTCGAGGGACGACAGCCGCGCGTGGCGGGTTCCTGCAGGTGGCGCGGGGCGTACGGCTGTGACAGAACGCGCACATTCGTACGGATCGCCCGCTCCGGCGGTCGGGGCGGTTCAGGAGCGCGGGCGCAGCCCCTCCAGGACGGCGTCCACGATCTCCTCGGGCAGGCCGGGCGACAGAGGGGCGCCGGGGCGGATGACGGTGCGCAGCAACAGGGGGCCGACGAAGAGGTCGTTGACGAGTTCGACGTCGAGGTCGGCCCGGAGCTCGCCGCGCTCCATCCCACGTTGGATGGCGGCCAGGCCCATGCGGCGGCGGGGCTCGATGACGGTGTGGTGGTAGGCGTCCCACAGCTTGGGATACGACTGCATCTGCGAGAAGACGTTGTGCAGCAGCGCGGAGGTCCGCTTGACGAGGCCGCGCTGCCGCAGCGACTCCAGGAGCCTGACGAGGTCGTCGCGGACCGAGGTGCCGGGCAGCACCGGGTCCGGGGGCTCGACCGAGCGCAGGAGCTCGATCAGGAGCTCCTCCTTGCCGGCCCAGCGGCGGTAGATCGTGGCCTTGCCGACGCCGGCGGTGCGGGCGATCTTCTCGATGGACAGCTCGGTGAGCGGCACGCCGCCCTCCAGGAGTCCGACCACCGCGTCGAAGATCGCCTGGTCCGCCGCCTCGCTGCGGGGCCGCCCGCGCCGTGCGGCCCCCGCGCCCGCGCCCGGCCCGGCCTCGGGGCCGGAGCCGGGGCGGGCGGGAGCGGGCGCGGCCGCGCGCGCGGGGTCGGGGCCGGGGCCGGCCGTGACCGCCCGGCCGTTCTCCTGCGACACGTCTTCCGCCTCTCCTCCTGGGCTACCTGGGGACCGATTCTCCCGCGTCCGCGCGGCTGCCCGGGACCGCCGCCGCGGGAGGCCGGCCTTCCGGTGTGCGGCCGGGCAGGAACAGCGCGACGACGACCGCGCCGAGGACGGCGACGGCGGCCGAGCCGACGGCGGTGACGTGCATCGCGTCGAGGAAGGCGTCGTACGCCGGGGCGACCAGGCCGCGGCCGGCCGGGCCCAGCTTGTCGGCGACGGCCAGGGTCGCCTCGATCGACTCGCCCGCCGTCTCGCGCAGGCCCGCCGGGACGGCGCCGAGGTGGCCCTCGATCTCACCGCGGTAGGTGCTGGAGAGCACGGAGCCGAGGACGGCCACGCCGAGCGCGCCGCCGACCTGCCGGAAGGTGTTGTTGACGGCGGAGCCGGAGCCGGCCTTCTCGCGCGGCAGCGACTGCATCACGGCGACGGTGACGGGCGGCATGATGTGCGCCATGCCCGCTCCCTGGAGGAAGAAGACGGCTTCCAGGACCCATACGGGCGTGCCGGCGTCGAAGAAGGCGAAGGCGGCCAGGCCCACGGCGACGGCGAGCATGCCGACGGTGCACACGGCCTTCGCCCCGAAGCGCTCGACGACCAGCCGGGCCCGCGGCGCGAACACCATCTGGGCGACGGCGAGCGGCAGGATGAGCAGGCCGGACTCCAGTGCGCTGTAGCCGCGGACGCTCTGCAGGTAGAAGGCGGAGAAGAAGGTCACGCCCATGAGGGCGAAGAAGACCAGCGCGATGGCGGCGACGGCGGCCGAGAAGGCGGGCTTGCGGAAGTACGAGACGTCGAGGGCCGGGTGGTCGCTGCGCTTCTCGTACAGCACGAAGGCGACCAGGACCGCGAGGCCCGCGAGGGACGGCACGAGCACGGTGACGTCGGTGAAGCTGGCGAGCTCGCCGCCGCGGATGATGCCGTACACGAGCAGGACGAGCCCGAGGACGGAGAGCAGCACGCCGGGCACGTCGACGCGGCCGGGCCTGGGGTCCTTGGACTCGGGGACCAGCCAGACCATGAGCGCGAGTGCCAGGAGCACGACGGGGACGTTGACCAGGAAGACCGAGCCCCACCAGAAGTGCTCCAGGAGCACGCCGCCGGTGATCGGCCCGATGGCGATGGCGAGACCGACGCCGCCGGCCCAGATGCCGATGGCCTTGGGCTGCTCGTCGCGCTCGAAGACGTTCATCAGGACGGCGAGGGTGGCGGGCATGACGAAGGCGGCGCCGAGGCCCATCACGGCCCGGTAGGCGATGAGCTCGCCGGGGCCGGTGGAGAGCGCGGCGAGCGCGGAGCCGATGCCGAAGACGGTGATGCCGAAGAGCAGGACCTTCTTGCGGCCGAGGCGGTCGCCGAGCAGACCCGAGGTGAAGAGCAGTCCGGCGAAGACGAGCGTGTACGAGTTGATGGCCCACTCCAGCTCGCTCTGGGTGGCGCCGATGCCGACGGGGGCGGGACTGGCGATCGTCTTGACCGCGACGTTGAGGATCGAGTTGTCGAGGACGACGATCAAGAGGCTCAGCATGAGCACGCCGAGGATCGCCCAGCGACGGCTGTGTGACGTTGACATGATCCCCACCCTAGGCCCATTTCGATACGAGACCGTCTCGTATCGAAAAAGCTGACGGACTCTTTACGTTCCGGCCGGCCGCCCGCCGACGCCCGAAGGCCCCCGAGCCCGGTGTTTCCGCGGTGTGAACAGCGCCACGCCGCTCCGCTGCCCCGCCCCGCTTCCCCGCCCGCCCCGCGAGGTGCCACCATGGATGTGGTCCGGGGACGCCACAGGGCGCCTCGAGATGACAAAAGGAGCCGTTCACCATGACGCTTCAGGCTGCCCAGAAACCGCCCGCCGACAGCAGCAAGGCGCTGTACGGAGGGAAGGGCACCCGCCGCATCACCGTCCACGACATCGCCGCCGCCAAGACCCGCGGCGAGAAGTGGCCCATGCTCACCGCCTACGACGCCATGACCGCCTCCGTCTTCGACGAGGCCGGGATCCCGGTGATCCTCGTCGGCGACTCCATGGGCAACTGTCACCTCGGCTACGACACCACCGTGCCCGTCACGATGGACGAGATGACGCTGCTCTCCGCCGCCGTCGTACGGGGCACCCGGCGCGCCCTCGTCGTCGGCGACCTCCCCTTCGGCTCGTACCAGGAAGGGCCCGTCCAGGCCCTGCGCAACGCCACCAGGCTGGTCAAGGACGCGGGCGTCGGCGCGGTCAAGCTGGAAGGCGGCGAGCGCTCGCTGCCGCAGACCGAGCTGCTCGTCCAGGCCGGCATCCCCGTCATGTCCCACCTCGGCCTGACCCCGCAGTCCGTCAACACCATGGGCTACCGGGTGCAGGGCCGCTCCGACGAGGCCGCCCACAAGCTGCTGCGCGACGCCAAGGCCGCGCAGGACGCGGGCGCCTTCGCCGTGGTCCTGGAGCTCGTCCCGGCCGAGCTGGCCGCCGAGGTCACCCGCTCCCTGCACATCCCCACCATCGGCATCGGCGCCGGTCCCGACACGGACGCCCAGGTCCTCGTCTGGACCGACATGGCCGGTCTGACCGGCGGCAAGGTGCCGCGCTTCACCAAGCAGTACGCCAACCTGCGCGAGACGCTCGGCGACGCCGCCCGCGCCTTCGCGGAGGACGTCACCGGCGGGGCGTTCCCCGCCGAGGAGCACACCTTCCACTAGCCAGTCCGGTAAGACGCTCCCCCGCGGCCTCCGGCACGGGAGGAGCGCCACAGCCCGCCGACCGTCCCCCGTCGGCGGGCTGTCGACCGTCCGCGCCGGCCCCGTCCGGCGACGTCACGCCGACATGTCCGCCGACAGTCCGCCGACACCCGCGGGCGCGCCGCGGGCGGCGCTGTCGGTCGGCTGTCGGTGCGCTGTCGGTGGCCGCCTGTTCCATGGTGGACATGACGCGATCACACACCAACGCCGTCGAGGTCCGGGGCCTCGTGAAGCACTTCGGCGAGACCAAGGCGGTCGACGGGATCGACCTGGACGTACGCGAGGGCACCGTCCTCGGCGTCCTCGGTCCCAACGGCGCCGGCAAGACCACCCTCGTCCGCTGCCTGTCCACCCTCGTCGTCCCGGACGCCGGGACCGCCGTCGTCGCCGGCTACGACGTGGTGCGCCAGCCCCGTCAGCTGCGCCGCACCATCGGCCTCACCGGCCAGTACGCCTCGGTCGACGAGAAGCTGTCCGGCTGGGAGAACCTCTACATGATCGGGCGGCTGCTCGACCTCTCCCGCAAGGACGCCCGCCGCCGCGCCGACGAGATGCTGGAGCGCTTCTCCCTCACCGAGGCCGCCAGGCGCCCGGCCATGAACTACTCCGGCGGCATGCGGCGCCGCCTCGACCTGGCCGCCTCCATGATCGGGCGGCCCGCGGTGCTCTACCTGGACGAGCCCACCACCGGTCTCGACCCGCGCACCCGCAACGAGGTCTGGGACGAGGTCCAGCGGATGGTCGCCGAGGGCGCGACCGTGCTGCTCACCACCCAGTACATGGAGGAGGCGGAGCAGCTCGCGAGCGAGCTGACCGTCATCGACCGCGGCCGGGTCATCGCCAAGGGCGGCGTCGAGGAGCTCAAGGCCCGCGTCGGCGGCCGCACCCTCCAGGTCCGCCCCGCCGACCCCGCCGACCTGTCCGCCATGGCGGCGGCGCTCCGCGAGGCCGGCCTCGACGGGATCGGCGGCGCGTCCGTCGTCCCCGACGAGGGCCTGCTGTACGTGCCGATCCTCAGCGACGAACAGCTGACCGCCGTCGTGGGCCTGTTCGGCGCCCGCGGCTTCGGCATCAGCCACATCGGCACCCATCTGCCCAGCCTCGACGAGGTGTTCCTCGCCATCACCGGCGAGAAGACGAACGTGTCCGACGCGATCCGCGAGGAGGTCGCCGCATGAGCGCCCCCACCCTCTCCCAGTCACCCGTGGACGCCCCCGGCGCCACGCCCGCCACGGCCCCCGCCGGCCGCGCCGACGGCCGGATCGGCCTGCGGGCCAACCTCCGCCACATCGGCGCCCTCGCCCGGCGCAACGCGCTGCAGATCAAGCAGGACCCGGAGTCGATGTTCGACGCCGTCCTGATGCCGATCGTCTTCATCCTGCTGTTCGTGTACGTCTTCGGCGGCGCCGTCGCCGGCAAGGGCAACCAGCAGGAGTACGTGAACTACCTGGTGCCCGGCATGATGGCCATGATGGGCATGAACATCGCGATGGCCGTCGGCACCGGCATCAACGACGACTTCAAGAAGGGCGTCATGGACCGGTTCCGGACCATGCCGATCGCCCGTTCCTCGGTCCTCATCGCGAAGATCGTCGTCGAGATCGGCCGCATGCTGGTCGCCACCGCGATCCTGCTGGGCATGGGCTTCCTGCTCGGCCTGGAGATCCGCACCTCGGTGCTCGACCTGGCAGCCGCCATCGGCCTGTCCATGGTCTTCGGCGCCGCCCTGATGTGGATCTTCATCCTGCTCGGTCTCACCTTGAAGACGGCCCAGGCCGTCCAGGGAATGGCCATGCTCGTCCTGATGCCGCTGCAGTTCGGTTCCTCGATCTTCGCCAAGCCGACCACGATGCCCGGCTGGCTGCAGACCTTCACCGACTACAACCCGCTGTCCAACCTCGCCGACGCCGCCCGCGCCCTCATCAACGGCGGCCCCCTCGCCCACTCCGTGTGGATGACGCTCGCCTGGGCCGTCGGCATCACCGTGGTCACGGCGCCGCTCGCGGTCGCCAAGTTCCGCAAGAAGACCTGATCCGCCGACGCGGGGGAACGGTACTCGGCGCGCCTCAGATCGCGTCGGCGCGTTCGAGCAGGGCGGCGGCCTCCTCCAGGGAGAGGCCGCCGCCCTCGGCGTACGCGGCCTCGAACACGGTGTCGTCGCCGAGCGCCGCCCGGGTCAGCGCGGTGGCCCGCGCCACGTTCTCCCGCTCCAGCGGAGGCGCCTGGTGGGCGGGCGGCAGCAGCGCCTCGTACGCGCCGAGCAGCACGGCCGCCGTACGGGCCCCGGGGCCTCCGAGTCCGGCCAGCGCCCACGCGGCGCTGACGAGGTGGATCGCCGGCATCGCCGGGGCCACCATCATCGACAGCGCGCCGAGGGACCGCCCGTACGCCCTCCGGGACAGCTCGAACGCCGGGCCGTACTCCTCGTCGAGGTTGTACACCCAGCCCAGGCTGCCGAGCGTGAAGCCCTCGAAGAGGGAGAAGGTCTCCGAGCTGAACTCGTCGAGGAGCCGGTGGAGATGGACCCGCGCCTCGGCGGTCCGGCCGGTCCGGCCGAGCAGCAGCGCGAGGAAGATCCGGGCCGCGAGCATCGGCTCGTGACCGCGGCCGTGCTCGCCCTCGACGACCTCGCGCAGGATGCGCTCCGCCTCGTCCTTCCGGCCGGTCTCGATCAGCATGTCGGCGTAACGGGCGCGCAGCAGCGCCATCTGCGACTGGGCGCCGATCCGCCGCGCGTACTCGATGGCCGCCGCGAAGTCCTCCGCCGCGCCCTGGAACTCGAGCCGCCGCTCCCGGGCCTCGGCCCGCGAGGACAGTGCCTCGGCCGCGCCCCAGGCGTCGTCGAGGCGTACGAAGATCTCCAGGCTCTCCTCGGCGTCGGCGGCCGCGCTCTCGGCCAGGTCGGCCCGGTTGGCGCGCATGTTGGCGCGCAGCTGGAGAGCGTTGCCGAGCTCCCAGTCATAGCCGTAGCGGCGGCAGGCGGCCACATGGGCGTCCAGGGCCTCGCCCATGCGGCCGGGTTCGGCGATGAGCAGGACGGCGAAGACGCTGAAGGAGCCGGGCAGCCGGCAGGTCTGCGGCAGGCCCGGGGCGTAGACGGAGGTGATCCGCCGCAGCCGCGCCACGCCCTCCGGGGTGGTCCACCGGCCGGTCTGGTGGTCCATGTTGAGCAGCTCGACCAGCCGCACCCCGCGCCGGGCCTCCCAGAGCCGCTCCTCGTCCAGCGGCGGCGGCGCGGCGGCGACGGGCTCGTACAGCGGGACGACCGGGCCCGCGTCCGGTCCGAACGGGTCGGGCCCGAGCGCGGCGACGGCCTCGGCCCAGTGCAGGGCGTCGGAGCGCAGGTCCCGCATGTTCCAGTACCAGATCAGCGCGTGTACGAGCACCAGGGCCTCGTGCTCGTCGCGTGCGGCGACCGCCCGCCGCAGGGCGGTGCGCAGGTTGCCGTACTCGACGGTGAACCGGCCCATGGCGGCGACCTGTCGACCGGTCCGCAGCTCGGGGTCGGTGAGCCGGGCGAGCTCCCGGTAGTACGTGAGGTGTCGGCGCTCGGTGGCCGCCCGGTCCCCGGCCTCGTCGAGCCGCTCCCCCGCGTACTCGGCGACGGTCTCCAGGAGCCGGTAGCGCATGCCGCCGCCCCCGGGACCACCGTCCGGCGCGGCGACCACGAGCGACTTGTCGACGAGGGACCCGAGGACGTCGAGCACCTCGGGTCCGGCGGGTCCCGCGCCGGGTCCGGCCGTGCCCTGGGCGGGCTCGCCGCAGACGGCCTCCGCCGCCTCCAGGTCGCAGCCTCCCGTGAAGACCGACAGGCGGCGCAGCACCGCGCGTTCGGGCGCGTCGAGGAGGTCCCAGGACCAGTCGACGACCGCGCGCAGGGTCTGCTGGCGCGGCAGGACGGTCCGGGCTCCGGAGGTGAGCAGCCGGAACCGGTCGTCCAGCCGGTCGGCGATCTGCCGGGCCGTCAGCATCCGCAGCCGGGCCGCCGCGAGTTCGATCGCCAGGGGCAGACCGTCGAGACGGCGCACGATCTCGGCCGCCGCCTCCGGGTCCTCCTCCACCTCGAAGCCGGGCCGCACGGCGGCGCCGCGCTCGCCGAGGAGGCGGAGGGCGGTCTCCGGAGGCAGCGGGCCCACCGGGCGCAGCACCTCGCCCGGCACGCCCAGCGGCTCCCGGCTCGTCGCGAGCACCGTCACGCCGGGGCAGCGGGCGAGCAGCGTCTCCGCCAGCCCGGCGGCCGCGCCGATCACGTGCTCGCAGTTGTCGAGCAGGAGCAGCATCCGGCGGCCGGCGCAGTGCTCGACGAGCCGGCCCGTGGGCTCCTCGCCGAGGCGCAGTTCCTCGGCGCCCGCGCCGCGCAGCACGGTCTCGCGGGCGCCGAGCGCGCCGAGGACGGCCTCGGTGACGGCCTCCGGGTCGGTGACGGGGGCGAGTTCGACGAGCCAGACGCCGTCGGGCCATCCCCCGCCGGCGCCGGCCCGCTCGGCGGCCTCCTGCGAGAGCCGGGTCTTCCCGGCGCCGCCGGGCCCGAGGAGCGTGACGAGCCGGCCGGCCCGCAGGGCGTCCTGGAGGGCGGAGATGTCGTCCTCGCGACCGACGAAGCTGGTGAGCCGGGCGCGCAGGTTCCCCACGACGGGAGCGGAGCCCGTCGCCGAGCCGGTCAGGGAGCCGGTCGCGGAGCCGGGAGGGGCGGCGTGAGGACGATCGGCCGGCGCGGCGCCCGCCAGCAACTCGGCGTGCAGGGCGCGCAGTTCCGGGGACGGGTCCGCGCCGAGCCGCTCGGCCAGCTCGCGCCGCACCGCTTCGAAGGCGGCGAGCGCCTCCGACGGACGGCCCGCGTCCCGCAGGGCGCGGATCCGCAGGGCCTGAAGGGGCTCGTCGAGCGGATGCCCGGCGCACAGGGCGTCGAGCTCGGGCAGTACGGCGGCCGCCTCGCCGAGCGCGAGCGCGGCGGCCAGCCTGGCCCGGCGGGCGTCGAGCCGGCGCGCCTCCCAACGGGCGGCCTCCGCCGCGCCGTCGGGCAGATCGGCGAGCGCCGGCCCCTTCCACAGGGCCAGCGCCTCGTCCAGCAGCTCGGCCGCGCGCTTCGGCCGCCCCGCGTCCAGTTCCCGTACGCCCTCGGCCGCGAGCCGTACGAAGCGGTGCGCGTCGACGTCGTCGGGCGCGGCCGCGAGCCGGTAACCGCCCTCGGTGGACAGCACCCGCTCGTGCCCGAGGGCCCTGCGCAGTCGTCCGACGAGCGCCTGCAGCGCGGCCACCGCGTCGGCGGGCGGCTCGCCGCCCCACACCTCGTCCACGAGCAGGCCCACGGGCACCGCCCGGCCGGCCCGCAGCGCGAGGACGGTGAGCAGCGCACGCACCCGCGGCCCGCCGACGGTGACGGTGCCTTCTGACGTGTGAGCCCCAGCGGCCCCGAGGACGGAATAGCGCACGCCCCCATTCTCCGCGAGCCCGCCCGCGACCGGCGCCCGGGCCGCCGGTGCGGGGGGCCGGGGTACGGGCGGCGCCGGTGCGGAGGGCGGGGCCAGGGGCCGGTGCGGGGGGCCGGGGCCGGAACCCCGGAGCGGGGCCGGTACGTTTCCCGCACACGCGGCCGACCGGCCGACGGACCGCAGCCCCGGGGAGAAGCTCCATGTCCACGACCACCCATCGCCACGACGAGCGGCGGATCAGCCCCGTCTTCCTGGCGATCCTCGCGGTGATGGCCGTCACCGGCTGGGCCGTGTGGACGGACTTCGCCGCGCTGCCCGGGCTCGCGGTGTTCCTCTTCGTGACCGCGGCGTGGATCGTGTCGCTCTGTCTCCACGAGTACGCCCACGCCCGCACCGCCCTGCACAGCGGGGACATCACGATCGGCGCCCGCGGCTATCTGACGCTCAACCCGCTCGCGTACACCCACGCGGTCCTGAGCGTCATCCTGCCGGTGCTCTTCGTGATCCTGGGCGGCATCGGTCTTCCCGGCGGCGCCGTGTTCGTCGACCGCGGCCGGGTGCACGGCCGCTGGAAGCACAGCCTGATCTCGGTGGCCGGGCCGCTCGCGAACGTCCTGTTCGCCGTGGTCTGCACGGCGCCGTTCTGGCTCGACGCGCTCGACGGCGTGCCGACCGCCTTCCAGTACGCGCTCGCGTTCCTGGCGTTCCTCCAGGTCACGGCGGCGATCCTGAACCTGCTGCCGGTGCCGGGCCTGGACGGCTACGGCGTGATCGAGCCCTGGCTCTCGTACAACGTCAAGCGGCAGATCGAGCCCTACGCGCCGTACGGCTTCTTCGTCGTCATCGCGCTGCTCTTCGTCCCGGCGGTCAACGGGGCCTTCTTCGACGGCGTCGACGCGCTGATGCAGGCCCTGGGCGTGCCGGAGCTGTCCCGCGCCTGCGGCTCCGAGATGTACCGCTTCTGGCAGGGCGAGGCGCCGGAGATCTGCGGGGCCTAGTCCTGCGTCATGCGGGCGCGCTTGACGTAGAACCACGCCATGTTCGAGGACAGGCCGGCGAACAGGACCCACACCACTCCCAGCCAGCTGCCCTGGGCGAAGGAGACGACGGCGGCCACGACCGCGAGGACGCAGACGGCGAGGGCGTAGAGGGCGAGACGGGGCATGGGGGTCGGCTCCTGTCCGGGTACGGCTGATGGTGCCCGTCCAGTGTCCCCCATGCCCTGCCCCGCGCCGGGACCGGCTCGGGCGTCCGTGCCGGGGTGGGGCGTCCGGCTCAGACGTCCGTGACGCGCAGGCCCGCGTGGGCCTTGTAGCGGCGGTTCACCGAGATCAGGTTGGCGACCAGCGACTCGACCTGGTGGGCGTTGCGCAGCCGGCCCGCGAAGACGCCGCGCATGCCCGGGATGCGGCCGGCCAGGGCCTGGACGAGCTCCACGTCGGCGCGGACCTCGCCGAGGACCATCACGTCGGTGTCGATCTCGTCGATCGAGGCGTCCTGGAGGAGGACCGCCGACAGGTGGTGGAAGGCGGCGGTGACCCGCGAGTCCGGGAGCAGCGCGGCGGCCTGCTCGGCGGCCGAGCCCTCCTCCGGCTTGAGCGCGTAGGCGCCCTTCTTGTCGAAGCCGAGCGGGTTGACGCAGTCCACGACGAGCTTGCCCGCGAGCTCCTCGCGCAGCGCCTCCAGCGTCTTCGCGTGGCCGTCCCACGGCACGGCGACGATCACGATGTCGCTGCGCCGCGCGCACTCGGCGTTGTCGGCGCCCTCGACGCCGAGGCCCAGCTCGTCGGCCGCGGCACGGGCGCGGTCGGCGGCGCGCGAGCCGATGATCACCTTCTGGCCGGCCTTGGCGAGCCGGTAGGCGAGCCCCCGGCCCTGGTCGCCGGTGCCGCCGAGGACGCCGACGACGAGTCCGGAGACGTCGGGCAGGTCCCAGGGGTCCTTCGGGGCCTGCGGTGCAGTGGTGGAGGAAGTCATGGCCTCGACATTACTGGCCGGTCGGCCCGGTGGTCCCCGTCCGGGTGAGTCCGCCGCGAAGGGGCTGCGCGCGGCGGGCCGGGCGGGCAGCATGCGGGGCCATGGACGCCGTACGTGTCGCGCTGCTGCGCGAAGTGCTCGCCGGGACCGAGTGGCCGGCCGCCGCCCGGCGCTTCGCGGGCTCGCTCCGGTCCTCCGTCGTCTCCCACGGCGGCGGGCTGCTGCTCGTCGGCACGGCGGAGTACGAGCCGTGGCACCTGGCCGCGCACCTCGTCGACGAGTCCGCCTGGTCGGGCCGCCCCGAGCTGGCCCCGACCCTGGTGCGGCACCGGGTACGGGCCGGCGACCCGGCGCACCTGGCCGTCGGGCTCGGGCGGATCGAGTCGGCGGGGCGCGGGGCGACCCTGCTCATGGTGGCGCCGTCGCGGCCGGACGAGGGGCTGCTCGAACGGGTCCACGACGCCCGCCGGGCGGGCGCGACGGTGCTGTCACTGGACGGTGGCGACGCCGAGCTGCTCGGCCTGGCGCACGAGACGCTGACGGTGGCGCCGGACGCCGAGGTCGACCTGGACACGGTGCAGCACCTGGTGAGCGCGGCGACCGGCGAGAACTGCCTGCCGCCCGCCCCGCGCGGCCGTCTCCGCTTCCGCGACCGCCTCTCGCGCCTCGCCGACCAGCTGACGGCCCCGCCGCCGGCGCGCTGGTGACGGCTGCGGCCCTCGCCGCGCCGCGTAAATCAGTTGCCGGGGGCGCCGACCGTGCCGAGCATGGCACGTCGTGAAACGCCTCGCCCGTCTCCTCCCCGATCTCGCGCCCTGGCGCTCCTCGGCCGACTTCCGGCTGCTCTGGGTGCAGGGCGCCGTCACGGTCTTCGCCTCGTTCATGGCGCTGGTGGCGCTGCCGCTGCAGATCAAGGAGCTGACCGGCTCGCCGTTCGCGGTCGGCGCGATGGGTGTCGTGGAGCTGGTGCCGCTGGTCGTGTTCGGGCTGTACGGCGGGGCGCTCGCGGACGCCGTCGACCGGCGGAAGGTGATCCTCGCGACGGAGGCGGGCCTCGGCGTGCTCGCCCTGGTCCTGCTCGTGAACGCGCTGCTGCCGGAGCCCGTGCTGTGGCCGCTGTACGTCGTCGCGGCCGGTGTCTCCGCGCTCTCCGGCCTCCAGCGGCCCGCGCTCGACTCCCTCCTCTCCCGCATCGTCCCGCACGGGCAGCAGACGGCCGCCGCCGCGCTCAACTCGCTGCGCTGGCAGATCGGCTCCATCGCCGGGCCCTCGCTCGCGGGTCTGGTCGTGGCGTACGCGGGACACTCCGCCGCGTACGCCGTGACCTTCGCGGGCTATCTGGTGTCGGTGCTGCTGTGCCGGCGGCTGTCGCCCGCGCCGCCGGCGCACGACGCCGACAAGCCGTCGCTCCGCGGGATCGCGGAGGGCGCGCGGTACGCGTGGTCGCGGCCGGTGCTGCTGGGGACGTACGCCGTCGACCTGGCGGCGATGTTCTTCGCCTTCCCCAACACGGTCTTCCCGTTCCTCGCGGACGACCTGGACGCGGAGTGGTCGCTGGGTCTGATGTACGCGGCCGGGTCGGTGGGCTCGCTGCTCCTCGGGCTCACCAGCGGCTGGACCTCGAAGGTGCGGCGGCACGGCGTCCTGGTGGCGGTGGGCGCGGCCGGCTGGGGGCTCGCGATCGCGGCGGCGGGCTGGTTCGGGAACGTGTGGGCGGTGCTGCTGTGCCTGGCGTTCGCGGGCGCCGGCGACATGCTGAGCGGGCTCGGGCGCTCGACCATCTGGAACCAGACGATCCCGGAGGAGCTGCGGGGCCGCCTGGCGGGCATCGAGGTCCTGTCGTACAGCGTCGGCCCGCAGCTCGGCCAGGTCCGCGCGGGCACGATGGCCGGCTGGACCGGCACCCGGCCGGCGGTCTGGTCGGGCGGCGTCGCGTGCGTGGCGTCGGTGGGGCTGCTCTGCCTCGCCCTGCCGAAGCTCCTCGCGTACGACGCCGAGACGGACGAGGACGCGCTGGCCAGAAAGGCCCAGCAGCAGGCGACGGCATCGGAACCGGCGACGCGGACGGCGACGGCCTGACACCCCCTAGGAGCCGTCCTCCCGTCCGGAAGGCCGGCGGGGATGAGCGCGGTGCGGCTCGTGCGGAAGGTGTGGGAGGTGCGGAGGGTGCGGGAGGTGCTGGAAGTGGTGGTGGCTGAGCGTGGCCACCGCCAGTGTGGTCAGGACGACCACTCCCGCCGTCTCCACGCCGAGCGTGGGCCGCACCAGCTCGGCGTCCGGCGACTCCTCGAAGCCGAACAGGCCCGTGGTGAGGCTGAGGAACAGCGCGCCCAGGGTCCCGGCCGTGAACAGCGCCGTCACGGCGGCCACCGGCCCGAGCCAGCGCGTGGGCGTGACGAGCAGCGCCACGGCGAGGACGCAGCCGAGGACGCCGTTGAAGAGGAACAGCGCGCCGATGGTGGCGAGGTCACGGTAGCCGGAGTCCCACAGGTGCAGGTGGATCGCGGCCGTCGCGGCGGTCAGTCCCGCGGCCGCCACCCGCAGGAGCACCGTCGCCACCGCCCTTCTCGTAGCCATGTCCAGCTCCCCGTGGCCGGTTCTCGCGGCCGTCTCTAGTAGCCGGTGCCGGGACTCCGGTCCGGCGTGCCGTTCGTGCCGCCGCCCACGGTGATCTCGGTCTTCATGCCCATGTCCTTGTGACCGTCGACGGGGCAGTAGACCTCGTACGTGCCGGACTCCAGGGTCACCTTCAGGGTCGTGGACTCACCTGGGCCGACGGTCGCGCTGCGGTTCTCGCCGCCGGGTCCCTCGAACTCCAGGGCGTGGTCGTGCTGTCCGGTGTTCTTCGCGGTGAAGGTGTAGGCGCCGGGCTCGAAGGTCTGCTGCGAGAAGGTGATGCGGAAGTCGGAGAGCGTCGCGTCGACCTGGGTCGAGGCCGTGGTGTCGGCCGGCGGCGGTGTGGTGGCGCCGTCGTCGCCGTCTCCGTCGCCGCCGCATGCGGCGGCCAGCAAGGCGGTGAGGGCGGCGGCCGACATGCCGAGCGCGACACGGTCACGCCGGCGGCGTCGAGCGCCGGGGGTGCGCGGGGTGTGCGGGCCGGGTGGGGTGCGGGGGCTGGGTGGGGTGCGTGAGTACGTCATGGTTCGGTCCTCCGCAGGGGATACGGCGCAGCCGCGGGAAGGGATTGCGGGTCCGCGGCGCGCCCGCGGCGGACAATGGCCGTAGGCAATCCCCTCGGGGCGACGGTACGTATCCACGGGTATGCGGCGCATGGCCCTTCCCCTCGGAGGCCTGCCCCTCGGGCGGGTGTCCGACGAGGCACTGCTCTCCGGGCTGACGACGGGCGATCCGGAGATCGCGGTCGCGTTCGTGCGCCGTTTCCAGCGCACCGTCTTCGGTGTGGCCGTCGCCGTCGTCCGTGATCCCCAGCTCGCCGAGGACATCGCCCAGCAGACCTTCGAGCGGGCGTGGCGGCACGCCCAGGTGTACGACCCGCGGCGCGGTTCGGTACGGACGTGGCTGACGGCCGTCGCCCACAACCTGGCGGTCGACGCTGTACGGGCGCGACGGACCAGCCCGGTTCCGCCGGAGGACCTGGACGCGCTCCTCGGCCTGGTGACCGAGACGCCGGAGCGGTGGGCGCTCGCCGACGAGAGCGCGCGGCGGGTACGGCGGGCGGTGGCGGCGCTGCCGCGAGGGCAGGCCCGGGCGCTGGTGATGGCGGGGATCTACGGGATGACGGCGCGGGAGGTGGCCGGGGTCGAGGGCATTCCGCTGGGGACGGCCAAGACGCGGATCAGGACGGGGATGCTCAGGGTGCGGGTGCTCCTGGAGGAAGGGGAGCCCGGCGAGGGAGGGTGCGAAGCAGGAAGGTTCGGCCGAGGGGAGCGCGAGGAGAGGGAGCGGGACGAAGGGGAGGAGGGGAGACGGTGAGCGGCGCGGAGTGCGAGCGGCTGCGGGAGCGGGTCGCGGAGCTGGCGCTCGGGGTCCTGCCGGCCCGGGAGCGGGCCGAGGCGGTGGCCCATCTGGACGGCTGCCCGGACTGCCGGAAGCGGGTCCGGGAGCTGACGGCGGTCGGCGACGGGCTGCTCGGGCTGCTGCCGGAGGCCGAGCCGCCGGTCGGCTTCGAGACCCGGGTGGTGCGGGCCGTGGCCGCGGAGCCGCCCGTGCCGCGGCGGGCGGGGCGCGTGCGCGGGCGGCGGCTGCGGCTCGCGGCGGCGGCCGTCGCCGGTGCGCTGGCCTTCGGCTTCGGCGGCTGGGCGGTCGGAACGGCGGTCCAGGGCGCGCCGGCGGTGGCCGAGCGGACGGACGGGACCCTGCTGCGGGAGGCCGCGCTGCTCGCCGACGGCCGTGAGGTGGGCCGGTTCTACGCCCACGCGGGGGCCGGCGGCGGCTGGGTGTACATGTCGGTCGATCTGGAACGGGCCGCCGGCGGCCCGGTGCGCTGCGTCCTCGTGGCGGCGGACGGGTCGACGACGCCCGTGGGCTCGTTCCCGCTGAAGAAGGGTTACGGGTACTGGGGTGCGCCGGTCTCCGGAGTGGATCCGGGAGCGGTGACCGGCGCCCGCCTGCTGAGCCCGGACGGCACCGTCCTCGCCGAGGCCCGCTTCACCGGGCCGAGCGCCGAGCCCGGGGCAGGTCCCTGACCCGCCCCGGGCGCTGTCCGGCATCCGGCACATGGGCGGACCCGCCGCGGTCGGACGCGCCTAGGCCGTCTCTTCCGGATCAGGGCCGGGTCCGCGACGCCTGGCACGGCCTATCCGGCCCTGATCCGAAAGAAACGGCCCAGGTCGTGGCCCCGGCCGAGATCCGGAAGGGACGGCCCAGGCATCGCGGACCCGGTCAAGGATCCGCCGGTCAGGCCCTAGCGGCCGAAGCCGTCCCGGTCGCCCGGGTCCTCGTCGCCGACCGGTCCCCCGCCCGCCTTGTCGTGCCAGCGCGGGTCGGTGTCCCACTCCAGGTTCCGCTCGCGGGCGGTCTCCATGGCGTGGGCGGCCTCCTCGCGGCTGGTGTAGGGGCCGAAGCGGTTCTTGGCCGGGCACTCGGGGCCCTCCTCGACCTTCTTGTGCTCCAGGCAGTAGTACCACTCGCCCGGCTTGCCCGACGTGCGCTTCTTGAACAGGGCCATGTCGGCTCCTTCCTCCGTCACCATGCTGCCCCAGACGCGGTCGTTAGACTCGCTGACATGTCTGGCCAGTCGCTTCTCGTTCCGGGGGAGCTGTCCCCCCACCGTTCCGTTCCCGGGTCCATCCGCCGCCCCGAGTACGTCGGAAAGCCCGCTCCCACCCCGTACACCGGTCCTGAGGTGCAGGACGCCGAGACGATCGAGCGGATGCGCGTCGCCGGCCGCCTCGCCGCGCAGGCGATGGAGGAGGCCGCCAAGCACATCGCGCCGGGCGTCACCACGGACGAGCTGGACCGGGTCGCCCACGAGTTCCTGTGCGACCACGGCGCCTACCCGTCCACGCTCGGCTACCGCGGCTTCCCGAAGTCGCTGTGCTCGTCCGTCAACGAGGTGATCTGCCACGGCATCCCCGACTCGACCGTCCTGAAGGACGGCGACATCGTGAACCTGGACGTGACCGCGTTCATCGGCGGTGTCCACGGCGACAACAACGCCACCTACCTGTGCGGCGACGTGGACGAGGAGTCCCGGCTGCTCGTCGAGCGGACCCGGGAGTCGCTGAACCGGGCCATCAAGGCGGTCAGGCCGGGCCGCCAGGTCAACGTCATCGGCCGGGTCATCGAGTCGTACGCCAAGCGCTTCGGCTACGGCGTGGTGCGGGACTTCACCGGGCACGGCATCAACTCGTCGTTCCATTCCGGGCTGATCATTCCGCACTACGACTCTCCGCACCACACGACGGTGATGCAGCCGGGCATGACGTTCACGATCGAGCCGATGCTGACGCTCGGGACGCACGAGTACGACATGTGGGACGACGGCTGGACCGTGGTGACGAAGGACCGGAAGCGGACCGCGCAGTTCGAGCACACGCTCGTGGTGACGGAGAACGGGGCCGAGATCCTCACGTTGCCCTGACGCGTCGCAGGGGTACGTTTTTACCGACAGGACGTCGGGAACCATTGACTTAGGTCTACCTAAGTCGGCACGATCGGCAGTGGTTCCCGACCCCTACGGTCCCGACGGTCCCGGAGGCACGCCTTGGACACCCCCTTCTCGACGCTCATCCGCACCGCCTCGCACGCACAGCACACGGAAGCGGAGTCGTCGTCGTTCATGAGCGACCTCCTCGGCGGACGGCTGGCCGTCGACGCCTACGCCCGCTACACGGAGCAGCTGTGGTTCGTGTACCGGGCACTCGAGGACGGCGCGGAGACCCTGAGGACCGACCCGGTCGCCGGGCCCTTCATACAGCCGGAGCTGTTCCGCACGGAGGCCCTGGAGCAGGACCTCGCCCACCTGCGCGGGCCCGGCTGGCGCGCCGGTGTGACCGCGCTGCCCGCCACCGAGGCGTACGCGGCGCGGATCGCCGAGTGCGCCCGCGACTGGCCGGCCGGCTACGTGGCGCACCACTACACCCGCTACCTCGGCGACCTCTCGGGCGGCCAGATCATCCGCGACAAGGCCGAGCGCACGTGGGGCTTCACCCGCAAGGGCGACGGGGTGCGGTTCTACGTCTTCGAGGACATCGCCAACCCGGCCGCCTTCAAGCGGGGGTACCGGGAGCTGCTCGACGCGGTGAACGCCGACGACCTGGAGAAGCAGCGGATCGTCGACGAGTGCAAGCGCGCGTTCGACTTCAACGGAGCGGTGTTCCGGCAGCTGTCGGACGAGTTCCCGCTCAGCGCCGCCTGACGCTCACAGGCTCGTGCGGTCACAGGCCGCCGCCCGCCCGCGCCCGCGCCCGGGCACTCACACGGTCAGGGTCCGCTCCAGGCGGACCCGGCCGCCGAGTTCGATGATGCCGTCGGGGCCGGGCGCGGTGAGCATCTGCGAGCCCAGGCCCTGGGTGATGTTGAGGGCGCGGCCGAGTTCGGCCGTGAGGAGCAGCGCCGCCGCGCCCGTCGCCTCGTCCTCGTCGATGCCGTCGCCGCGCCCGGGGAAGGCACGGGCCCTGATCCGGCCGGCGGCCTCCTCCTCCCAGGCCCAGGCGTAGATCCATTCACCCGGCTCGGGCACGTCGAGGGCCTCGACCTCGGCGGCGGAGCCGTACTGGCGCAGCGTGCGCGGCGGCGCCCACTCGGCGCGGGCCTCGATCCAGGTGAACTCCCCGTCCCCGCGCACCCACACCTCGCCGGCCGGCGGGCAGACCACCTCCACGTCGAGCAGCCAGGCCGCGCCGACGAGCGGGTGCCCGGCGAAGGGCAGGCGCACTCCGGGCGTGTAGATGTCGACGGTGCCGCGCTCCGGGTCGTCGACGAACACGGTCTCGCTGAAGCCGAGCTCCTTCGCGAGCGCCTGCCGGGCCGCCTCGTCGGGGTAGGCGCGCCCGTCACGCACGACGCCGAGGGCGTTGCCGTACCGGCCGTCGCCCGCGCAGAAGACCCGCAGGACGTCGATGTCAGTGGCGGCGGAGGGGCTCGTCGCGGTCGTGTTCATGGCGGAATTCAAGCATCCAGGCGTCCCATTCGGCGGCTCCACCCGGAATCGGCCACGCGGGCGTGCGGTCCCCGCCGTCGCTCCGGTCCACGCATGCGCGCGACCGGTAGGGGCGGCGGCCGGCCTCGTCGGCGGGCGGATCGCGGCGGCCGGGCCACCGGCCCCTACCCGTACGTAACTGAAATCGGGACAATTCCCCCCGCTTGACCGTCCCTTGACCGAGCCATGAAATCCCCATGAGTCCGCTGTGACCGTGCCGTGTCCGGTCCGCCGGGCCTGAGAGCTGAATCACTGGACGGGCGGGTATGGCTGAGGTAAGCCTCGGTTAAGTTAGGTCCGCCTCACCCCCGTCCCCCGCCCTTCCGTCCCCGAGTGGAGCCCTCATGCGAGCCGTCCGTCTCTCCGTCGTCACCGCCGCCGCGACAGCGGCGACCCTGGCCGCCGTCACGGGCTGCGCGCAGAAAGGCGACGACGCCAAGGGTGGCGACGGTGCGATCACCGTGGTCGCCAAGGACGACTCCTGCGAGGTCTCCAAGAAGGACTTCCCGGCCGGTCACCTCAAGCTGAACGTGGAGAACCGCGGCAGCAAGGTCACCGAGGTCTACGTCCTCTACCCGGACGACCGCATCGTCACCGAGCGCGAGAACATCGGCCCCGGCACCAAGGCCACCATCACCGCCGAGATCAAGGCCGGCGACTACGAGATCGCCTGCAAGCCCGGCATGAAGGGCGACGGCATCCGCCAGCAGGTCAAGGCCACCGGCGCCGGCGCCGGAACCGCCAAGCGCTCCCCCGAGATGGACGCCGCCGTCGCCGCCTACCGCCAGTACGTGCAGGCGCAGGCCGACGAGACGCTGCCCAAGGTGAAGAAGTTCACCGACGCCGTCCGCGCCGGCGACGTCGAGGCCGCCAAGGCGGCCTACGCCGACTCCCGCATCGGCTGGGAGCGCACCGAGCCGGTCGCCGAGTCCTTCGGCGACATCGACCCGAAGGTCGACGTCCGCGAGGACGGCCTGGAGGCCGGCCAGGACCCGGCGAAGGACTGGACCGGCTGGCACCGCCTGGAGAAGGCGCTGTGGCAGGACAAGAAGATCGGCGACCGCGAGAAGCAGCTCGCCGACCTCCTCGACAAGGACCTCGCGGACTGGGTGAAGCGGGTCGGCAAGGCCGACATCACCCCGACCTCGATGGCCAACGGCGCCAAGGAACTCCTGGACGAGGTCGCCTCCGGCAAGGTCACCGGTGAGGAGGAGCGTTACTCCCACACCGACCTGGTCGACTTCAAGGCCAACGTCGAGGGCGCCCAGAAGGCCTTCGAGCTGCTCAAGCCGGTCGCCCAGAAGAACGACCCGAAGCTGGTCGCCGAGCTCGACAAGCAGTTCGCCGCCCTGAACACGCTGCTCGACAAGTACCGCACGGACAAGGCGAGCTACGTCTTCACCTCGTACGACAAGGTCTCCAAGGAGCAGCGCAAGGAGCTCTCGGACGGCGTGAACGCGCTGGGCGAGCCGCTCTCCAAGCTCGCCGCCGCGGTCGTGAAGTAAGGGGGACACAGGGATGACCGAGCACACCGAGGGCGCCGCGGGCGCCGAGAGCACGGAAGGCGCCGGGAGCACCGGCGCCTCCAAGCAGCAGGGCGGCGCCGCGCCCTCCCGCCGCAGCGTCATCGGCTGGGGCGGGGCCGGGCTCGCGCTCGGCGCCGCCGCGGCGGGCGGCGCCGTGGTCCTGGCCCAGGGCCGTACGGACGACACCGCCCCGGTCGCCGACTTCGGCGGCGCCGTCCCCTTCCACGGCGTGCACCAGGCCGGCATCGCCACCCCGGTCCAGGACCGGCTGCACTTCGCGGCCTTCGACGTGAAGACGAAGGACCGCGACGAGCTGATCCAGCTCCTCAAGGACTGGACCCGGGCCGCCGAGCGCATGACGGCGGGTCACGAGGTCGGCGAGGGCGCCTATGGCGGTCTGCCGGAGGCCCCGCCGGACGACACCGGCGAGGCGCTCGGTCTCAAGCCCTCCCGGCTGACCCTCACCATCGGCTTCGGCCCCTCGCTCTTCGACGACCGCTTCGGCCTGCGGGACCGGCGGCCCGAGGCGCTGGTCGACCTGCCGAAGTTCCCCGGCGACAACCTCGACAAGGCCCGCAGCAACGGCGACATCTGCATCCAGGCCTGCGCGGACGACCCGCAGGTCGCCGTGCACGCCATCCGCAACCTGGCCCGGATCGGCTTCGGCAAGGTCGCGGTGCGCTGGTCGCAGCTCGGCTTCGGCAAGACCTCCTCGACCACCCCGGAAGCGCAGACCCCGCGCAACCTGTTCGGCTTCAAGGACGGCACCCGCAACATCGCGGGCACCGACACCGCGCGCCTGGACAAGCACGTCTGGGTGTCCGGGAAGGCCGCCCAGGGCCCGGCGGCCTGGATGGACGGCGGCTCGTACCTGGTGGCGCGCCGCATCCGGATGAACGTCGAGATCTGGGACCGCACTCCGCTCCAGGAGCAGGAGGACATCTTCGGCCGCGACAAGAAGGAAGGCGCGCCCGTCGGCAAGGCCAGGGAGCACGACGAGCCGTTCCTGAAGGCGATGAAGCCGGAGGCGCACGTACGGCTCGCGCACCCGGACTCCAACAACGGCGCGACGATCCTGCGCCGCGGCTACTCCTTCACGGACGGCACGGACGGTCTCGGCCGCCTGGAGACGGGCCTGTTCTTCCTCGCGTACCAGAAGGACGTCCGCACCGGCTTCATCCCGGTGCAGACCTCCCTGGCGCGGGCCGACGTCCTCAACGAGTACATCCAGCACGTGGGTTCGGCGATGTTCGCGATCCCGCCGGGCGTCCGGGACAAGGACGACTGGTGGGGCCGGGCGCTGTTCGCGTGATCCAAGAAGGAGTCCGACGTGTTCGGGAACTATCTGATCGGCCTGCGTGAGGGCCTCGAGGCCAGCCTCGTCGTCTGCATCCTCATCGCCTACCTGGTGAAGACGGACCGCCGTGACGCCCTGAAGCCGATCTGGATCGGCATCGGCGTCGCCGTCGGGCTCGCGCTGGCCTTCGGCGCCGGCCTGGAGTTCGGCTCGCAGGAGCTGACCTTCGAGGCGCAGGAGCTGCTCGGCGGCTCGCTGTCGATCCTCGCCGTGGTGCTCGTGACCTGGATGGTCTTCTGGATGCGGCGCACCGCGCGGCACCTGCGGGCCGAACTGCACGGCAGGCTGGACGCCGCGCTGCGGATGGGCACGGGCGCGCTGGTCGCGACCGCGTTCCTGGCGGTGGGCCGCGAGGGCCTGGAGACGGCGCTGTTCGTGTGGGCGTCGGTGCGGGCGGCTTCGTCGAGCGGCGCCGACGGCACGTACGCGCCGCTGGCCGGCGTGGTGCTCGGGCTGCTCACCGCGGTGTTCCTGGGCTGGCTGTTCTACCGGGGCGCGCTGAGGATCAACCTGGCGAGGTTCTTCACCTGGACCGGCGGCATGCTGGTCGTGGTGGCCGCCGGCGTCCTCGCGTACGGCGTGCACGACCTCCAGGAGGCGCGCTTCCTGGGCGGTCTGGGGAACAAGGCCTTCGACGTCTCCGCGACGATCCCGCCGGACAGCTGGTACGGGACGCTGCTCAAGGGCGTGTTCAACTTCCAGCCCGATCCGACGGTCGTTCAGGTCACGGTGTGGGCGCTCTATCTGATCCCCACGCTCGCCGTCTTCCTGGCCCCGGTAGGGTCGGGTCCGTCCAGGCGGGTGGAGAAGCAGAAGGCGACCGAGACCGATGAGAAGGCTGAGGCGAACCGGGCCGAGGCGGCAGGCTGACACGCTCCTCGCGGCGGTCACGGCGTCCGTCCTCGCGCTGGGCGCGAGCGGGTGCGTGACCGTGCACGGCGAGCGGGAGCTGATCCCGGCGGCGAGCGAGGCCGAGGCCGCCCAGGCCGTCAAGGACTTCACGGACGCCTACAACAAGGCCGACAAGGCCTACGACCCGGCCCTGGACGCGGGCCGGGTCACCGGTCCGCTCGGGGAGATCAACCAGGCGGGTCTGCGGTCGCGTCAGAAGCTCAGCCCAGAAGGCAACAAGGACCACTCGCCGCTGGAGCTCACCGACGCGAGGTTCGTCATACCGCGCAAGGCGGGCTGGCCGCGCTGGTTCGTCGCCGACACCGACTCCAACCGCGACACCGACAAGGCCGCCGGCGACACCCGCTGGCTGCTCGTCTTCGTGCGCGGCAGCGCCTCCCAGTCGTGGGAGGTGGCCTATCTGTCGATCCTGACGCCGGACGAGATCCCCGCGTTCAAGAAGGAGGCGGGGTACGCGGTGCCGGTCGCCGCCGACAGCGCCGCCGTGGCGGTCGCGCCGGGGCGGCTGGGCGAGCGCTACGTGTCCTTCCTGAAGGACGGGCAGGAGGGGCCGTTCGCGCCCGGCCCGCACACCACCGGCTGGCGCGACGACCGCAAGAAGGCGGGCACCCGCCCGGGCCTCGCCACCCAGTACGTCGACCAGACCGAGAACCGCGGTGACTTCGCCCCGCTCGCCCTGGCGACGGAGGACGGCGGCGCCCTGGTCTTCTTCGCCACCCGCTACTTCGAACGCCAGACGGCCGCACCCGGCTACCGCCCGAAGGTCGGCCCGGAGGTGCGGGCGCTGATGACCGGCGAGATCAGGAACACGGTCACCAAGCGCTGGGTCTCCAGCCAGTCCGCCCTGGTGAAGCCGACGGGCACGACGACCGCCGCCGTCGAGGTCCTGGCCCGCCTCCAGGGAGTGACGGCGGCGGAGGGCTCGTAACCGGGCGAGCGGCCCGCGGCTCGCCGGAGCCCGAGGCCGGGCCCCGGCCCGGGCTCGACGGCCCGGGCCCGAGTCCCGGGCCGGCTCGGCCTCAGCGGCTCAGCGGCCAGGCGGGCTCGTGAGCGCCATGGGCGCCCTGTTCGGCCTGGGCGGCCGCGTGCCGGGCGCAGGCGTCGGTGAGGGCTTCCAGGAGGTTCAGCGGCTCGGGCAGGGCGTGTTCGGGGCCCCGGAGCCAGGACAGGACGGGCTGGCTGCCCTCGTCGCCGGGAAGCCGGGACGGCGGCACGAGGACGTACGAGCCACGGCAGTGCCAGCGCAGGCCGGGATGCTCGTCCATGGTCTCCGGATGGCAGTCCAGCTCGCACGGCCACCACTCGTCCTCGTCCTCGGGCGTGCCGCGGGTGGCGGTGAAGAAGAGCATGCGGCCCTCGTCGGGCCGGTCCTCCGCGGCGCCGGAGACCGCGACGGGCCCGACCTCGACGCCCTCGGCGAGGAGCCGCTCCAGGGCGGCGCGGCCGGCGGGAAGGGGCACGTCGAGCACGTCGTGGACCATGCCGGTGGCGGTGATGAAGTTCGCCTCGGGCTGGTTACGGGCCCAGCGCTCGATCTGGGCGCGGTCGGTGGTCGACTGGGTCTGCCAGGCGAAGGAGACCGGGTGGCGGGCCGGCGTGGGACAGCCGATCCGCTCGCAGGAACAGCGGTAGCCGACGGGGTACGCGGCGGGGGCGACGGGCATCCCCGCGGCGGCGACGGCCAGGAGCGACTTCTCGCGGTCGTTCTCGATGTCGGCCGCGCTCCGCCTGGGGCGCCTGCGCAGCCACTGCGCGAGTCTGCTCTCCGTGCCGCGGTAGCGGCCGATGCCGTCGCCCATCTATCCCCTCACCTCAAGCTCGCCCGTTCGGTCCTACGGGCTCTCCATGGTCCCACCATCCTGCGCCCCGGGTGACCGGAGTCGGGAACCGGGGGTCTCACTTCTTCGCGGACAGGCCGCGCAGGGCGAGATCGACGAGGGCGTCGGCGTAGGCGTGGGTGAGCGGCAGGGTGCGGTGGAGCCACCGGTGGTGGAGGGGGCCGACGAGGAGTTCCAGGGCGATCCGCGGGTCGACGTCGGGGTCGGCCTGTCCGGCGGCCTGGGCGGCCTCGATGCGGCGCACGTAGGCCTGGAGCTGGGGTTCCAGCAGCTTGGCGGTGAACTCGGCACCGAGCGCCGGGTCGACGATGCCCTCGGCGGCGAGCGCGCGGGTGGGCCGGTCGAAGAGCGGGTTGTTGAGCTCGTCGACGGTGGCGCGGAGCACCAGCCTGAGGTCGGCGGCGAGGTCGCCGGTGTCGGGGATCTCACTTCCGGCGTCGTCTCCCAGCGCCTCGCCCGCCTGGTCGGCGAGGTCGAGGAAGGCCTCCATGAGGACGGCGGCCTTGGAGTTGGCGGGCCACCAGCGGTAGATGGTCTGCTTGCCGACGCCGGCGCGGGCGGCGATGCCCTCCACGGTGGTCTTCGCGTAGCCCTGCTCGGAGACGAGGTCGAGGGCGGCGGCGTAGATGGCGCGGCGGGAACGCTCGCTGCGCCGGGAGGAGTCGGGCGCCTTGGTGTCGGACATGCGTCCACGCTACCAGGTGGCGAGACGCCCCGTCTCGCCACCCGTACGGTCGCCCGCTCTTCATCCGAACCACCCGAACGGTCCACTGCGCACCGACCCCGGAAAGCGGACCATGGGCTCACGATCGGCGTCGACGACCGGTCCGCCGACGAGCTCGAGTCCACAGACCGTAGAGGAGCCCTCTTTGCGCACCACTCCGCGTGAGCCCTCGCCCCGCCGTTATCTCCTGTGCCCACCCACGCACTTCGAGGTGACGTACTCCATCAACCCCTGGATGGACCCCACGAAACCGGTCGACCTGCCGCTCGCGCTCGCGCAGTGGGAGGACCTGCGCGACCGCTACCGCGCGCTCGGCCACACCGTCGAGCTGCTCGACGCGCTTCCCGGGCTGCCCGACATGGTGTACGCCGCGAACGGCGCGACCGTGGTCGGCGGCCGGGTGCTCGGCGCGAGGTTCGCCTACCCGGAGCGGTCCGCCGAGGCCGCGGCGCACCTGGACTGGTTCCGCAGGAACGGTTACGCGGACGCGGACGTACGGGTTCCCGAGCACGTCAACGAGGGCGAGGGCGACTTCGCCGTGACCGCCTCATGGATCCTGGCCGGCCAGGGCTTCCGCTCCAGCCCGCTGTCGCACCACGAGGCCCAGGAGTTCTTCGGCCGGCCGGTGATCGGCCTGGAGCTGGTGGACCCGCGCTACTACCACCTGGACACGGCGCTGTGCGTCCTGGACGACGTCCACGACGAGATCATGTACTTCCCGGACGCCTTCTCTCCTGGCAGCCGCGCCGTCCTGCAGCGGCTGTTCCCCGACGCCCTGCTCGTCTCGGCCGGGGACGCCGCCGTTCTCGGCCTGAACGCGGTGAGCGACGGCCGGCACGTGCTGCTGCCGCAGGCGGCCGTGGGCCTCTTCGAGCCGCTGCGGGCGCGCGGCTTCGAGCCGATCGGCATGGACCTGGGCGAGCTGCTCAAGGGCGGCGGCAGCGTGAAGTGCTGCACCCAGGAGCTGCGGGCGGAGTAGGGCCGGACGGGCCTAGCGCTCCTCTTCGGCAGGGGGCCAGGGGTCGCCCCACTCGGCGTCCCTGGCCTCCTTGTAGAGCGCGCCGTGCCGCTTGCTGACCGTCTCCCGGGCCAGGCCGTCCGGCCCGCACAGGTCGAGCAGCACCTGGCCCTTGCGGATCTGCGGCTTGCGGGTCACCCGGGAGGTCGCCGGGGTGACGGGGAAGCGGGCGGCGGCCACGTACGCGTACTTCTCGTCCTCGTACGGCAGCGAGCCGCCCTTCACCTGCCGGTGCAGCGAGGAGCGGCTGACCCGGGCCGCGAAGTGGCACCAGTCGGTGCCCGGCACGATCGGGCAGGCGCCGCTGTGCGGGCAGGGCGCTGCGACGGTGAAGCCCGCCTCGACGAGGAGGGTGCGGGCGGCGATGATCCGCTCGTAGCCGTCGGGCGTGCCCGGCTCGACGATCACGACGGCCCGCGCCGCGCGCGCGGCCTCGGTGACGAGGGCCGTGCGGTCGGCCTCGGTGAGCTCGTTGAGGACGTAGGAGACGGTCACCAGGTCGGTGTCGGCGAGCCGCAGCGCCCCGCCGATCCGCTCCCGGCGCCACTCGGCCTCGAAGACGCCGCGGGCGAGCTCGGCACCGATCGCCAGGGCCGGCTCGGCCCAGTCCAGGACGGTGGTGCGGGCGGCGCCTTCCCAGGCCTCCGCGACCGCCCAGCTCGCCGCCCCGGTCCCGCCGCCGACGTCGGTGTGCGAGGCGGGCGTCCAGTCGGGAGCGGCGTCCGCGAGGGCGTACACCGTGGCCCGTACCGCCTCGAAGGTGGCCGGCATCCGGTACGCGGCGTAGGCGGCGACGTCGGACCGGTCGCGCAGCACGGGCGCGTCGGTCGGGGTGGCCCCCCGGTAGTTCGCGATCAGCCGGTCGACGGCCTGCGCGGCCTGCCGCGGCGGCAGGCCGTCGAGGACCGCGCCGAGCGCGCTGCGCAGAGTGGCGGCGGAGGGGAGGGAGGCGTTCACCTCGACATTCTAGTGTTCGCCGCCGGCAGCCCCTCAGGTCGTCCCGGTGCGCCAGGGCCGGCACATCAGCAGGAAGCAGCCGAGGGCGGCGACCGCGCAGCTCACCTGGACGACGGCCATCGGGACGGCCGTCGTCTCGCCGGCGATGCCGACGAGCGGGGAGGCGACGGCGCCGATGAGGAAGGAGCTGGTGCCGAGCAGGGCGGAGGCGGATCCCGCCGCGTGCGGGGTGCGCATCAGGGCCTGGGCGTTGGTGTTGGGCATCGCCAGGCCCATCGCCGACATCAGCACGAAGAGCCCGGCGGCCACGGCGGGCAGCCCGGGGTCGCCGAGGACGCCGCTGGTCATGACGAGCAGCGCGAGCGCGGCGAGGAGGATGGTGCCGAGGCCCCAGCCGAGCGCCTTGTCGAGGCTGACCCGGCCGACGAGCAGCTTGCCGTTGATCTGGCCGACGGCCACGAGACCGATCGAGTTGAGCCCGAAGAGCAGGCTGAAGGTCTGCGGGGAGGCGCCGTAGATCTCCTGGACGACGAACGGCGAGGCGGAGATGTAGGCGAAGAGCACGGCGAAGGCGAGGCCGCCGGCCAGCACGTAGCCGGTGAAGACCCGGTCGGCGAGCAGTCCGCGCATGGTGCGCAGCGCCTCGCCGACGCCGCCCGCGTGCCGCCGCTCCGGCGGCAGGGTCTCGTGGAGGAAGCGCCAGACGACCAGGGTGAGGACGACGCCGACGGCGGTGAGGACGTGGAAGACGCCGCGCCAGTCGGTGATCCGCAGGATCTGGCCGCCGATGAGCGGCGCGACGATCGGCGCGACGCCGGAGATGAGCATCAGGGTCGAGAAGAACCGGGCCATGTCGACGCCGTCGTACAGGTCGCGGACGACGGCCCGGGCGATCACGATGCCGGCCGCGCCCGCGAGGCCCTGGGCCAGCCGGAAGCCGATGAGCAGCCCGGCGGACGGGGCGAAGGCGCAGACGGCGGTGGCGAGGACGTACACGATCATGCCGACGAGCAGCGGCCGCCGCCGGCCCCACTTGTCGCTCATGGGGCCGACGACGAGCTGACCGAGCGCCATGCCGGCGAGGCACGCGGTCAGGGTGAGCTGGACGGTGGCGGCGGGCGCGCGCAGCGACTCCGTGACCTCCGGCAGCGCCGGCAGGTACATGTCCATGGAGAGCGGCGGAAGCGCGGTGAGCCCGCCGAGGACGAGGGTGACGAGGAGCCCGGCCCGCCGGGCGGCGGCGGTCGACGGGGCCGGTGTGTCTGGCGTGGCCGGTGTGGCCGGTGCGACTGGATCGGCCGGTGCGGTCGGTGGAGCCGGAGCGGTCGATGTGGGCGATGTGGCCGGTGTGGCCGGTGGAGCCGGTATGGCCGCCGCCGTGGTCGGTATGTGACTGCTGCTGTCCTTGGCGGTGGCCCGGCCGCTCTCCGGCATCGACTGCTCCGTTTCGTTGGATCCCTCCGCAAGGTTACGCGTGTCAGGCCGGGGTCAGTCCCGGGTTGCCGGCCTCCGTGACGAAGGACGCGGCGGTCGTGACGGGTGCGCCGGGCGTGGTGACGGCGGACACCGTACGGAAGTCGACGCGGGCGCTGTCGAGGCCGAGCGTGACCTTCGCGTAGCCCCGGCGCCCGTTGTAGAACCGCATGTGCGGGTTGGCCTGCATCAGGGTGGCGTGGTTGGCGGGGCGGTCGGCGCCGTTGCGGCCGCTGGATACGGACGTCGTGACGATCTCGGTGCCGACGGTGCGGGAGGACGGGTCGCCGAAGTCGTCCTTGATGTCCATGGCGAAGGCGACGTGGACGTCGCCGGTGAGGACCAGCAGGTTCTCGACGCCGGCCGCGGCCGCGCCGTCGAGGACTCTCCGCCGGGAGGCCCGGTAGCCGTCCCACGCGTCCATGGACAGCTTGTACGCGGCGGTCGCCAGGTTGCGCCGCTCGGAGAACATGACCTGCTGCGGGAGGACGTTCCACCGGGTGCGCGAGGCGCGCCAGCCGTCGACGAGCCAGCGTTCCTGGGTGGCGCCGGTGAGGGTGCGCGAGGGGTCGTCGATCAGCGGGCCGGGGAGCTGCCAGCCGTCGCCGTAGACCTGGTCGGAGCGGTACTGCCGGGTGTCGAGGATGTCGAACTGGGCGAGCCGCCCGAACGTCAGCCGCCGGTACAGCCTCATGTCCGCGCCCTGCGGGCGCTGGGGCCGGCGCAGCGGCTGGTTCTCCCAGTAGGCGCGGTAGGCGGCGGCGCGGCGGATCAGGAACTCCTCCGGCGACTGGCCGTTCTGCGGGATGCCGGCGGCGTAGTTGTCCTCGGCCTCGTGGTCGTCCCAGGTGACGACGAAGGGGTGGGCGGCGTGGACGGCGATCAGGTCGGGGTCGGACTTGTAGAGGGCGTAGCGCAGCCGGTAGTCGTCGAGGGTGACGGTCTCGTGGTCGAAGACGTCGGGGAGGGTGCCGGGCTTGTAGCCCCGGTCGGCGGCGGTGGAGGGCACCGCGTACTCGTAGATGTAGTCGCCGAGGTGGAAGACGACGTCGAGGTCCTCCTGGGCGAGGTGCCGGTGGGCGGTGAAGTAGCCGTCCGGGTACGCCTGGCAGGAGACCGCGGCGAGCTTCACGGAGGTGTTGCGGGCGGCGGGCGCGGGAGCGGTGCGGGTGCGGCCGACGGGGCTGGTCCAGGAGCCGGCGCGGAAGCGGTAGAAGTAGTCGGTGCCCGGGGCGAGGTGCTCGACCTCGACGTGCACGGAGTGGTTGAACTCGGGGTGGGCGATGGCGGTGCCGCGCCGCAGGCCGCGGGTGAAGCGCTGGTCCTTGGCGAGCTCCCAGGCGACGTCGACGCGGGTGCCGGCGGGCAGGCCGCCGCCGGTCTCGTACGGGCGGGGGGCGAGCCGGGTCCACAGCAGGACGGAGCCGGGCAGCGGGTCGCCGGACGCCACGCCGAGGGTGAAGGGGTCGTCGGTGATCCGGCGGGCGTCGAGCTCGGCCGCGGCGGCCGTGCCGGCGGCCGGGAGGCCGACGGCGAAGGCGAGGGCGGCGGCGGTCCCGGTGGTGGTGAGGAAGCGGCGGCGCCCGAAGTGGCGGGCGGCGGAGCGCAGTTCGTCGGCATAGGCGGGTGCGGCGGTCATGGTCCCCTCCCCTGACGGATGTTGTGCTTCCGATTGCAGGGGGACGGGACGACTTCACGTTGTCGGGTACAGAACATCCACGTGTCGGACGGATGAGTTCGTGGCGCCCGTGTCTGCCGTACGCTGCGCGCCCATGAGCATCGCAGTGGTGACGGGAGCGGGTTCGGGCATCGGCCGGAGCGTGGCGCGGGCCCTCGCGGCGGCGGGCTGGTCGGTGGCGCTCGCGGGCCGCCGGGCGGAAGCGCTGGAGGAGACGGCCACGGCCATGCCGGCCGAGCGTGCCCTGTGCGTGCCGACGGACGTGACGTCGGCGGAGCAGGTGGCGTCCCTCTTCGAGACGGTACGGGCCCGATGGGGCCGGGTGGACCTGCTCTTCAACAACGCGGGCACGTTCGCGGGCGGCGGGGTGCCGGTGGAGGAGCTGGACCCGGAGACCTGGCGGTCGGTGGTGGACGTCAACCTGACGGGCGCGTTCCTGTGCGCGCAGGCGGCGTTCCGCGCGATGAAGGAGCAGTCACCGCAGGGCGGCCGGATCATCAACAACGGCTCGATCTCGGCGCATGTGCCGCGCCCGCACTCGATCGCGTACACGGCGACGAAGCACGCGATGACGGGCCTGACGAAGTCCCTGTCGCTCGACGGCCGTCCGTACCGGATCGCGTGCGGTCAGATCGACATCGGCAACGCGGCGACGGAGATGACGGCGCGGATGCAGACCGGGATCCTCCAGGCCAACGGGCAGCTGGCGGTGGAGCCGGTGATGGACGCGGCGGACGTGGCGGCGACGGTGGTGCACATGGCGGCCCTGCCGCTGGAGGCGAACGTGCAGTTCGCGACGGTGATGGCGACGACGATGCCGTACATCGGCCGGGGCTGAGGGCGGGGCCGGGGCCGGGGCAGGACGGAGGCCGGGGGGGCGGGGCGGGGCGGAGGCCGGCGCCCCGCTCCGGGGTATGAGGCCGGCGCCCCGCCCAGGGGATGCGGCGCGGCGGCCGTCAGTCGGCGGGAGCCTGCCCGGTCTCGAACCGCGAGATCTTCTCTCCGGTCACGGTGAAGCGCCAGGTGGTGCGCATGGAGCCCCAGGTGTCGTTGGTGTAGGTGGCGACGAGGGTGCGCCCGCCGTCGGTCTCGTCCTCCACCTCCATGCGGCCGTTGGAGGAGAAGATCTCCCGCTCGGTCCACTCCTGGAGGTTCCGGTCGGATCCGTCGTCGGTCATGGAGGCGTCGGAGGTCAGGAGCCCGAAGAGGGCATCCCGGTCGTTGGCGTTGAGGGCGGTCACGAAGGCCCGCACGACGGGGTCGCTGAGCCGGTCCACGGGAATGGTCATGCCCTACCGGTACACCGCGAGCGTTCCCCGGCCCAGGAACCGGGCCGGGCACCGACGCCGGCCGTCGGCCACCTGGGCGAGCGCCGAGCCCCGGCCGCCGCGGCGAGGAACTGGCAGGCTTCCTCCATGACGGACACCAGCGCGAGGGACACGGACGCCAAAACCGCCGACGCCGCCGCAACCGACGCCGCGGCCGACGCCGCCGCCCAGGATCCCTGGCCCACCATCGCCCGCCTCCACACCTGGCTGACGGCCCACCAGAATCTTCCCCGCTCCGAGGAGATCCTGCTCCGCGTCCTCAAACTCTCGGAGGAGGTCGGCGAAGCCGCCCAGGCGGTGATCGGCGCGACCGGCCAGAACCCCCGCAAGGGCACGAGCCACACCTGGCAGGACGTCGAGGCCGAACTCTGCGACGTCATCATCACGGCGATGGTCGCCCTGCGAACCCTGACCCCGAAAGCAGCGGAGATCTTCGCGCGACACGTGGGCCGGGTGGCGGCACGCTCGCTGGAGGACGGGGGCCGATAAGCCCCGGCAGCCGGGCCAGGGGTGCGGCGAGGAAGGGGCAGACGAGTCGGGCTGTACGCCGGGTTCTGTGCCCCGGGACCTCGCGGTCGTCGGGGTGACGGCCATCCATCTAGGACCGGCGTTGCCGCCGGCCTCGTGCGGTCTACCCGCGGACTCGGGCGGGCAGCCCTCGATCGTCCGCGCAGGGACACCGAGGTGTCCCCTTTTGACCTTGCTCCGGGTGGGGTTTACCTAGCCGCCTGAGTCACCTCAGGCGCTGGTGGTCTCTTACACCACCGTTTCACCCTTACCGAGGACCGAGGTCCCCGGCGGTCTGTTTTCTGTGGCACTGTCCCGCGGGTCACCCCGGGTGGCCGTTAGCCACCACCTTGCCCTGTGGAGCCCGGACGTTCCTCGGGAGGATCCGAAGACCCCCACGCGGCCGCCCGCCCGGCTCGTCTGCCGTGCCGACCATGCTACCTGGCGTTCCGGGCGGGCCGGGTCAGAGGAAGTCGGACGTCTCCAGGTCGAAGCCGAAGGGGGCGGGGAGGCCGAGGGGCTTGCCGAAGGGCACCCGGTGCTGCTCGCGGTAGTCGCCGTTCCCCGGGTCGGTGAAGAGCGTCACGGTGGAGTCGTCACGGTCGACCAGCAGGTAGAGCGGGATGGCGCCGCGGGCGTAACAGCGGCGTTTGACGTCGCGGTCCTTGTCCGGGCGGGTGGAGGTGACTTCCAGGACCATGGCGACGCCGTCGCAGGGCATCCAGGAGTCGGCTCCGCGGAACAGGGAGAGCCGCTCCGGCGCGAACGTGGCGTCCGGGACGACGTGGTCCCTCGGCGCCCCGGGGGCCGCCTTCAGCGTCAGACCCTTGTTGCCCGAGAAGTCCATGTCGGTCATGGATTTCCGGATCACCTGCCGGACGATCCGGCTGATGTAGTGCTCGTGGTCCCCGTCCGGCGGCGGCGTCACGACGATCTCCCCCTCGATCAGCTCCGCCCGGAAACCCTCCGGCGTGTCCAGCGCCAGAAAGCCCTCCAGCAGGACGTCCTCCTGCGTGAGTGGTGCGTGCGGCACGGCAGTCATGTCGTGATCGTCGGACATCGAGGCACCCGCCGTCCTGGGAGCGATCGTCGTTCCCTCGATCGTGGCACATGATCCGCCCCGGGCAACGGATCTCCCTTGACCTTGTCGCAGCGTCAAGGTTTCTACTGGGGTCATGCGTATCGGCGAGATCGCCGCGCTCGTCGGGGTCACTCCGCGGGCCGTGCGGCACTACCACCGGATGGGGCTGTTGCCCGAGCCCGCGCGGCGGGCCAACGGATACCGGGAGTACGGGATCCGGGACGCCGTGCTGCTCGCGCGGATCCGGCGGCTGGCCGAGCTGGGGCTCGGGCTCGACGAGGTCGGGGACGTGATCGCGGACGACGAAGGGCGGGAGCTCGTGGAGGTGCTGGAGGAGCTGGACGCGGACCTGGAGCGGCAGGAGCGGGTGATCCGGGAGCGGCGGGCGCGGCTCGCCGGGCTGCTCGCGCAGGCCCGGGAGGGGCGGCTCGCCGCCGAGGGGCCGGTGTCGCCGGAGCTGGCCGCGCTCCTCGCCGACCTCGGCGGGCCCGGCGCGCCCGGCATTCCGGCCGACTCGCCCATGGCGGCCAAGGACCGCGAGATCCTCACCCTGCTCGACACCGTCGTCCCGGAGGAGGAGCGGGCCCGGCTGATGGAGCTCATGCGCGGCGCCGCCGGCCACGCCCCCGCGATCTACGCCCGGCTCGACGCCCTCGCCGGCGCCGCGCCCGACGACCCGCTGGTCACGGAGGCCGCCGCGGCGCTCGCCGCCGCCCTGCCGGACGCGGCGGGCGTCGAGGTGCCGGAGGGCGGGCTCGCCGACCTGTTCTTCGGCGACCTCGCCCCCGCGCAGGCCGCCGCCGTACGCCTGGCCCTGCGGCTCGTGGCGGAGCGTGCGCGATGAGGCGCGCGACGGCCTTCCTCACGTACGCCCTGCTGCCCGCCGAGTTCGTCCTCGTCGTCTGTCTCGTCGCCGGCGTGCGGATACCCCCCGTCGTCCTCCACGTCTCCGAGGCCGCCGTGACCCTGCTGCTCCTCGCACACGGTCTCGCCTTCCTCCGGCTGCTGCGGCGCGGGCTCACCGCCCGCGAGGCCCTGCACGCGCTGGTGCCGGAGCCCGCGCTGCGGCTCGTGGGGCACGAGTTGCGGCTGATGGCGAGCCTCGGGCGGTGGACGGTCCGGCGGCCGGACCTGGGCGGGCCGGGCGCGACGGCGTTCCCGCACGCACGGGACCAGGCGGCCCTGATGTACGGCTTCGCCTTCGTCTGCGTCGTGGAGACCGTCGGCATGTCGTACCTCCTCGCCGACTGGCCGGTGGTCCACGCCGTCGTCCTGGTCCTCGACGTGTACACCGTGCTCTTCGTCCTCGGTCTGCACGCCGCCTCCGCGACCCGGCCGCACCTGCTGACCGGCGACGCGCTCCGCGTACGGCAGGCGGCGCACGTGGACGTGACGATCCCACTGGAGCGGATCGCCGCCGTGCGGCAGGAGTCGCTGTTCTCGCACGAGAAGAAGGACGGCGAACTCAACCTGGCGGTCGGCTCCCAGACCTCCCTCACCCTGGAGCTCACCGAGGCGGTGCATGCGCCCCGGCTGCTCGGCGCGCCCCGCCCGGTACGGGTCGTCCGTCTCCACGCGGACGACGCCCGCGCCCTCCACCGCGCCCTTCGGGACGCACGCGCGGGTCACGCCGCGCCCCACGACACGCCCCACTGCGCCGTCCGCGACCGGCCCGAGGGCTCCCTCACGCCGGGGCGAACCGCACCTTCGCCCGTCCCGGATCCGCCTGCGTCAGCCTGACCCGCAGCCACTCCCCCAGCGGCAGCCCGGCCTCGCCCCCGCCCTCGATGCGGGCGACGACGGCGGGCTGCTCCAGGTGGACCGTGCCGACCGCCGGTTCGTTCTCCTTCACGTCGATCACGTACGCGTCGAAGAGCTCCCCGATCCGGCCGCTGAGCAGCGCCGCCTCCACGATGTCGACGCTCTCGCGCTCGACGGCGTTGGCGCGGCGCGCGCCCGACGCCATCTCGTCGGGCAGCGTGGGCAGCGCGGCCCGTACCCACTCCGGTGGCTCCTCCCCCGCCACCGCCGCCACGCACAGCTCGCCGGCGTAACGGTCGACCAGCCGCCGCAGCGGCGCCGTGCAGTGGGTGTACTCGTCGGCGACGGCCGCGTGCACGGCGGGCGTCGGCACCTCGCCGTCGGTGAAGACGGTGTAGCCCGCGCCCCGCAGCAGGGTCGTGCACTCCTGGAGGAAGGCGGCGTGCCGCGGGTCGGCGGGGTCGAGGGAACGGACGACGTCCGCGTACGAGACGTGGTGCGGCCAGTCGACGCCGAGCGCCTGCGCGGATCGGCGCAGCCGGGCCACGGCGCCGTCGGGCGCGGTGGGCAGGGTGCGGAGGATTCCGGTGCCGGCGGCGGTCATCAGGTCGGCGGCGGCCGTGCCGGTGAGGAGGGAGATCTGGGCGTTCCAGCCGTCGGCGGGGAGCGGGGCCCGGTACGCGAGCGTGTAGGTGTGGTCGTGCTCGACGATCTCCTGCTCGGGAACGTTGAGGGAGATCCCGCCGCGCTCGCTCTCCAGCCGCTCGCGCAGGGTGCCGATCTCGCGGAGCAGCGCGAGCGGTTCCTCGGCGGTGCCGGCGTCGATCTCGCGCTGCACGCCCTCGTAGTCGAGCCTGGCGCGGCTGCGGACGAGGGCGCGGCGGACGTCGGTGGCGACGCGCCGGCCGTCGGCGTCGAGGTCGATGCGCCAGAGCACGGCGGGGCGCGTTTCGCCGGGGAGGAGGCTGGCGGCGCCCTCGGAGAGGACGGCGGGGTGGAGGGGAACCTTGTCGTCGGGGAAGTAGAGGGTGAGGACGCGGCGGTGCGCCTCGGCATCGATCGCGCCGCCGGGAGTGACGAAGGCGGCGACGTCGGCGATGGCGTAGTGGACGCGGTAGCCGCCGCCGGCCCGGCGGGCGAGGTGCATGGCCTGGTCGAGGTCGGTGGAGGCGGGCGGGTCGATCGTGAAGAAGGGGAGGTCGGTCGCGTCGCGCCCGGGCAGCCGGGGCGCCTTGGCCGCGGCCTCCGCCTCGGCGAGGACGTCGGCCGGGAACGCACCGGGAGTCCCCAGCTCCGTCCGAAGCGCGCGCAGCGCGGCCCGCAACGGAGCCTCGGCTGCGCCGGTCACGTGAATGTGGCGACGGGGCATGGACCGAGCGTATGGCGGGGGCCGGGGCGGGGCACGTCGTGCGGGGGGGGGGGCGCGGCCTGTCGTGCGGGGGGCCGGGCGCGGCACGACGTGCGGGGCGGGCGCGGCATGTCGTGCGGGGCCCGGGGCGGGGCACGTCGTGCGGAGGCGGGCGCGGCACGTCGTGTGGGGGCCGGGGGCGGGGCACGTCGTGCGGGGCCGGGCGCGCATGTCGTGCGGGGCCCGGGGCGGGACACGTCGTCGTGCGGGCCCGGGCGCGCCATACCTGCGGGGCCCGGCGCGGCACGACCCGCAGGGCCCGGCGCGCCACGACCTGCCAGGCACGGGCGCGCCACGTTGTGGCGGGCCCCGGGTGCGGCACGACGTGCCAGGCTCGGGCGCGGCACCCCGTGCGAGGCCGGGGCCGTTGACTTCGGAGTGTGTCGGAGTCGCGCCCGCCCGCCCCCGTCCGTCCGCCGCCGGCGTCATGCCGGGCCCGGGCGCTCACCTCGTACGCTGGGGCACTGGGGCCGCACCCCCACCCCCGTACGTACGAAGGAGAACCGCCGTGCTCGTCCTGTTGCCGCCCTCCGAAGGAAAGGCCTCTTCGGGGCGCGGGGCGCCGCTCAAGGCGGAAGAACTGTCGTTGCAGGGGCTCGCGGAGGCGCGGGCCGCGGTGCTCGACGAGCTGGTCGAGCTGTGCGCCGGCGACGAGGAGAAGGCCCGCGAGGTGCTGGGGCTCAGCGAGGGGCTGCGCGGCGAGGTCGCCAAGAACGCCGGGCTGCGGACGGCCGGGGCGCGGCCGGCCGGAGAGATCTACACCGGTGTGCTGTACGACGCCCTCGGTCTCGCCACGCTCGACGCGGCGGCGAGGAAGCGGGCCGCGGGCTCACTGCTGGTGTTCTCGGGCCTGTGGGGCGCGGTGCGGGTGACCGACCGTATCCCGTCGTACCGCTGCTCGATGGGGGTGAAGCTGCCGGGTCTCGGCGCGCTCGGGGCGCACTGGCGCGGGGCGATGGCCTCGGTCATGCCGGAGGCGGCGGGCGACGGCCTGGTCCTCGACCTGCGCTCGGCGGCGTACGCGGCCGCGTGGAAGCCGAAGGGCGAGGTGGCCGCCCGGACGGCGACGGTACGGGTGCTGCACGCGCCGACGCGGAAGGTGGTCAGCCACTTCAACAAGGCGACGAAGGGGCGCATCGTGCGCAGCCTGCTGGAGGCGGGTGCGGAGCCGGCGGGCGTGGCGGACCTGGTGGAGGCGTTGCGCGACCTGGGATACGTGGTGGAGGACGGCGGTAAGGCGGGCGCCCTCGACGTGCTGGTCGACGAGATCCACTAGGGGTCCGTCCGGCCCTGATCCGCCGACAAGCCCTAGGGGTCCGCACGGAAGGGTGTTGCAGCATGTGCAACGCCCGTTGCGTGGTCCGCTTGCCCTCGGCAGGGTGAGCGCATGACGAGCGTGCTCGACCTCGCCTCCGCCGCCCCCGTCGTTCCCGTCGTCGTGATCGAGGACGCCGCCGACGCCGTGCCGCTGGCCCGCGCCCTCGTGGCCGGCGGCCTGCCCGCCATCGAGGTGACCCTGCGCACGCCGGCCGCGCTCGACGCGATCCGGGCCGTCACGGACGGCGTCCCCGAGGCGGTCGTCGGTGCGGGCACGGTGCTGTCCGCGGCGGCCGTCGCGGACGCGGTCGGCGCCGGCGCCCGGTTCCTCGTCAGCCCCGGCTGCACGGATTCGCTGCTGGACGCGATGCGCGACTCGGGCGTGCCGTTCCTGCCGGGGGTGGCGACGGCCTCGGAGGTCGTGGCGCTCCTCGAACGCGGGGTCACGGACATGAAGTTCTTCCCGGCGGAGGCGGCGGGCGGCGTCCCCTACCTCACGTCGCTCTCCGGCCCGCTTCCCCAGGCCCGCTTCTGCCCCACCGGCGGCATCTCGCCCGCCTCCGCGCCGTCCTACCTGGCTCTGCCGAACGTCGCCTGCGTCGGCGGCTCCTGGATGCTCCCCGCGGACGCGCTCGCGACGCGCGACTGGCCGCGGGTCGCGTCCCTGGCCCGCGAGGCGGCTGCGCTGGCCGGCGAGGCGGGGGCGCTTGCCCGCCGGGGCGGCTCCTAGCCACTCGCCTGCGCCGGGGCAGCTCCGGCCGCCGGCCCCCCGGAGCGACTCCTGGCCGCCGGCCCGCCGGGGCACTTCCTAGCCGCTCACCCGCCCAGGCGGCTCCCCGGGCCCGTCCGCCCCTCATCCGCCGGACGGGCGCTCGCCGAACTCCAACTGCAATCCACCTCCAACTCC
Source organism: Streptomyces sp. NPDC127114 (assembly GCF_042677525.1). NCBI lineage: Bacteria > Bacillati > Actinomycetota > Actinomycetes > Kitasatosporales > Streptomycetaceae > Streptomyces > Streptomyces sp. NPDC127114. The sequence continues at coordinate 180,196 of NZ_JBHXTJ010000008.1, read as the reverse complement.
AACTCCAACTCCAAGTCCACGGCGGAGTGGTCGCCGATCGGGCGGTAACCGAGGCGCTGGTAGAGCGCGTTGCTCGTCGGGTTGGCCGCGTCCGTGAAGAGGAGGACCTGGTCGGCACCCGCGGAGCGGGCGGCGCGGGTCGCCGCGACCGTCACGGCGCCACCGTAGCCCCGGGCGCGGTGGGCGGGCGGGGTGTAGACGGGCGAGACGCGGGCCTGGCCGGCGACGGGCCGGGAGACGCTCGCCATCGCGACGCTCTCGCCGTCCGTCTCCCAGAGGTGGAGCCGGCCTTCCGCCACGCGCGCCTCGACGTTCGCGGTGTAGTCGGCGTCGGCGTCCTCGCCGACGTCCCGGGCGAACTCCCGCATCCACGCCGCCGCGAGCGGCACGTCGGCCGGCCCGGCCACCCGCGGCGCGCCCGGCGGTGCGGGCCGCGGCGGCGTCAGCTCGGCGAGCCGGAACAGCCGCAGCCGGCGGGTGGTCCGCCACGGCCGGCCGGTGGCCCGCGCGTACGCCTCGACCGTGCCGGACTCGCCCCGTGCGGCGGTCACTTCGCCCTCGTACGGCAGTACGGCGGCGCCCAGCGCACGGGAGGCGGCGTCCGGCATCGTCCCGAGCAGCAGCACCCCGGCCGGCGTCGACAGGAAGCCGCCGCCGCCCGGGCCGTCCCACCAGCCGCGCAGCCCGTCGGCGTCGAGCATGCCGAGCAGCGTGGTGTTCCGCGCCGGTTCGGCGCTCAGCCACGCGTGCGCGGCGCGCCGGAAGACCTCGGGATCCTCGGTGAAGTGCCAGCCCATGCGGGGATGGTGGTACGGGCCCGGGGCGCGGGTCCAGCCGTTTTCGCCGGCTCGCCGAGCGGGCCGGATCGCGTGCCTCCGGCCGGCCCGCCCGCCTACCGCAGGTGCGAGGTGTCGTTCAGGAGCCGTACCGAGGCGTTGCCGTCCGCGTAGTAGGCGATCGCCGAGATCGAGGCCGCCGAGAGTTCCATGCGGAAGAGGGACTCCGGCGGGGCGCCGAGGGCCAGCCGGACGAGGGTCTTGATCGGGGTCACGTGGGTGACGAGGAGGACCGTGCGGCCCGCGTGGGCGGCGGTCAGACGGTCGCGGGTCGCGGCCACGCGGCGGGAGACCGTCGCGAAACTCTCGCCGCCGCCGGTCGGGGCGGCCTTCGGCGAGGCGAGCCAGGCGTCCAGGTCGTCCTTGTACCGCTCGCGGACCTCCGCGAAGGTCAGGCCCTCCCAGGCGCCGAAGTCGGTCTCGCGCAGGCCGTTCTCGATCCGCACGTCCAGGCCGAGGCGGTCGGCGACCGCCTGCGCGGTCTGGCGGCAGCGGGTGAGCGGCGAGCTGACGATCTCCTGGATCGTGCCGCGCGCGGCGAGCGCCGCCGCGACGGCCTCGGCCTGGCGGAGCCCGGCCGGGGACAGCTCGGGGTCCGTGCCGCCGCTTCCGGAGAACCGCTTCTCGGGCGTCAGCGCCGTCTCCCCGTGCCGCAGCAGCACGAACGTCGCGGGCGCGCCCATGTCGGGCCCGGACCAGCCGGGTGCGGTGGGCGCGGCGGGCGCCGGCGGGCGTTCCGTGAGCGTGGCGCTCGCCGCCGGGTGGGCCGCCTCCGCCTCGAAGTCGCCGCTCGCCGCGGCCTCGCGGTCGGTGGTCGCCGCGGTCGCCAGGGAGGCGCGGGCCTGGGCGGCCAGGGCCGCGTCGGGAGCGAAGAGGCCCTCGGGCTCCGGTTCGGGACGCGCGCCGGCGGTGCCGGTCCCGGGGCGGGAGGTTGGGCCTCCGCCCGTCTGGCCCGCGCCCGTCAGGGCCGCCCTCGCCCGGGCCGCCCCGGTCGTGGCGTCGCCCGCGGCGGCGCGCGCCGCGGCAAGTTCGGCGGCGTGGTCCACGGCCGCGGTCGACGCCGACGGCGACCACTGCTCGCCACGGCGCCCCGCGTCCATCGCCTCGTTCGCGAGCCGGTCCGCGTGCTTGTTGCGCTCGCGCGGGATCCACTCGTACCGCACCCGGCCCGGCGGGAAGACCCGGCCCGCCTCGGCGGCCAGCGGCTTCATGTCGGGGTGCTTGATCTTCCAGCGGCCGGACATCTGCTCGACGACCAGCTTGGAGTCCATGCGGACGTGGACGGTCGCGTCCGGGAAGAGCTCGAAGGCCGCCCGCAGGCCCGCCACCAGGCCCTTGTACTCGGCCACGTTGTTCGTGGCGACGCCGATGTACTCGGCCCGCTCGGCCAGCGTCTCCCCCGTCGCGGGGTCGAGGACGACCGCGCCGTAGCCGGCGGGTCCCGGGTTGCCCCGGGAGCCGCCGTCGGCCTCGACCACGAGCTCGCGCATTACAGGCCGGACTCCGACGTACGGACCAGGATCCGGCGGCAGTTCTCGCAGCGCACGATCGCGTCGGCCGCCGCCGCCCGCACCTCGTTGAGCTCGGTGATGTTCAGCTCGATGTGGCAGCCCTCGCACTTGCGCTGGTACAGCCGCGCCGCGCCGACCCCGCCCTGCTGCTCGCGGAGCTTCTCGTACAGCTTCATCAGGTCGGCCGGGACGGAACCCGCCACCAGCTCGCGCTCCTTGGCGACCGAGGCGGCCTCGGCGTCGAGCTCGGCCTGGGCGGAGTCACGGCGGCCGGTCGCGTCGTCGACCTTGGCCTGGACGGCGGAGACCCGGTCGGTCAGCTCCGTGACCCGCTCCTGTGCGGACTCGCGGCGCTCCATGACCTCGAGGACGATCTCCTCCAGGTCGCCCTGGCGCTTGGCCAGCGAGGTGATCTCGCGCTGGAGGTTCTCCAGGTCCTTCGGCGAGGAGACGGCGCCGGAGTCGAGGCGCTGCTGGTCGCGCGCGGCGCGCTGGCGCACCTGGTCGACGTCCTGCTCCGCCTTGGTCTGCTCGCGGGCGCAGTCGCTCTCCTCGGTCTGCGCGGCGACGAGCAGGTCGCGCAGCTGGGTGAGGTCCTTGTTGAGCGACTCGATCTCGGCGTGCTCGGGCAGCGACTTGCGCTTGTGCGCGATCTGCTGGAGGCGCACGTCCAGCGCCTGGACGTCGAGGAGTCGGATCTGGTCGGCGGGCGCGGCGTTCAGTTGGGGGCTCCAGAAGAGGTGTGGTGGGAGGACCAGGGGTCGGTGACCGTCTTCGAGACGTGGACCCGCAGGTCCCAGCCGTGGCGGTCGGAGATGGTGTCGAGCTGGGCGGCGGCCTGCTCGCACCAGGGCCACTCGGTGGCCCAGTGGGCGGCGTCGACGAGCCCGAGGGGTCCGGCGGAGGAGTGCGCGGCCTGTGTCGCCTCGGAGACCGGGTGGTGGCGCAGGTCCGCGGTGAGGAAGGCGTCCACGCCCGCGGCCCGCACGGCGTCGAAGAGGCTGTCGCCCGAGCCGCCGCTGACGGCGACCCGGCGCACCGGCATGTCGGGGTCGCCGGCGACCCGGATGCCCTGCGCGGTGGCGGGCAGCCGCTTCGCGGCGCGCGCGGCGAACTCGGCCAGGGTCTCGGGCTGGTCGAGCTCGCAGATCCGGCCGAGGCCGTTCTCCGGGACGAGGGGCCCGGTGACCCGCAGGTCGAGGGCGCCGGCGAGGGCGTCGGAGACGCCCGGGTCGGCGGTGTCGGCGTTGGTGTGCGCCACGTGGAGGGCGATGTCGTGCTTGATCAGGGTGTGCACGACCCGGCCCTTGAAGTGGGAGGCGGCGACGGTGGTCGTGCCGCGGAGATAGAGCGGGTGGTGGGTGACGACCAGGTCGGCGCCGAGGTCGATCGCCTCGTCGGCGATCTCCTGGACGGGGTCGACGGCGAAGAGGACGCGGCTGATCTCCGCGTCGGGGTCGCCGCAGACCGTGCCGACGGCGTCCCACTGCTCGGCCCGCTCCGGCGGCCAGAGGGCGTCGAGCTCGGCGATGACTTCAGACAGACGGGGCACGGAGGAAAGGCTACCTGGCCGCCTTGTGCGCCTGAACCGGCGCCGCTGCCGCGAAGGGGGTCCTCCGCCGTCGCGGTTCCCCGGTTGACGGTCGCGGTCATCTGAGCGGATGGGTGCGGCGTCTCCGCAGATGGCTGCGGTCAGCTCCGCAGATGGCTGCGGGCCGCCTCCCCAAACGGCTGCGGCCGTCTCCGCAGATGGGTGCGGCGGTCTCCCCAAACGGCTGCCGCCGTCTCCCCAGATGGCTGCGGCCGTCTCCCCACACGGCTGCCGCCGTCCCCGCAGATGAGTCCGGCCGTCTCCCCCCACGGCTGCGACCCTCGTCTCCCCACACAACTGCGGCCGTCTCCCCCCACGGCTGCCGCCGTCTCCGCGAGAGAAGCCCCCGGCACCGGGCGTGCCAGGGGCTCCGTCGGCTACTTGACGAGGTCCGCGCGCAGGTCGTCGAGCACGCTGTTCGCGGCCGTCACGCCGAGGCCCAGGTACCAGGTCTCGTCCGGGACGTCCTTCGCCTGGCCGGCCTTGACCGCCTTGAGGTTCTTCCAGAGCGGGTTGCCCTGGGCGGTGTCGCGCTTGGTGGCCTTCGGGTCGCCGTACACGCCGGTGAAGATCCAGTCGCCGTCGGCCTGGTCGATCTTCTCCGGGCTGATCTCGACCGCCAGGTCGTCGACCTGCTGGTTCTTCGGCCGCGGCAGGCCGGCGTCCTCGAGGATGGTGCCGATGAAGGAGGCCTTGGCGTAGAGGCGGATCTTGCCCGGGAGGTAGCGGACCATCGAGACGGTCGGCTTGTTCGGGCCGATGTCCGTGCCCAGCTGCCTGGCCTTGGTCTCGTACGCGGCGAGCTTCGACTTCGCCTCGGCCGTCCTGTCCAGGGCGGCGGCGTTGAGGAGGTAGTTCTCCTTCCAGGTGAAGCCCGGGCGGATGGAGAAGACGGTGGGCGCGATCTTCGACAGCTCGTCGTACTTGTCGGCGGCGCGCAGCTGGCTGCCGAGGATGAGGTCGGGCTGGAGGTTGGCGATGGCCTCCAGGTTGAGGTTGTTGATGGTGCCGACGGACTTCGGCGCGCCGGCGTCCTTCGCGAGGTAGCCGGGGATGCCGTCGTCGCCCTCGGAGGGCGCGTAGCCGACGGGCTTGATGCCGAGCGAGACGACGTTGTCGAGCTCGCCGACGTCGAGCACGACGACGCGCTTCGGGGCGGACTTGATCTCGGTCCTGCCGAGCGCGTGGGTGAGCGTGCGCGGGAACTGGCCGGCCTTGGCGTCCGTGCCCATGGCGGCCGTCTTGGCTGCGGCGTCGCCGAAGTCCTTGCCGCCGACGGCGACGTCCTTCTTCTTGCCGCCCTCGTCCTTCTTGGCGCCCTCCGAGGAGCCGTCACCGCCTCCGCAGGCCGCGAGGGTGAGTGCGGCGGCGAGGCTGAGGGCGGCGGCTGCGGTGCCGCGGCGGCGGAGGGGCATGGCGGGTCTCCTGTACGCGTACGGGGGTGGGGCTGGCAAGGGGCACTACTGCGTTCGGACCACGTCCGCCGGCTCCGGCCGGGACCGTGGACCGCGGACCGGGCGCTGGCGTCAGCGTCGCGGGACCGCGGGACCGCAGGACTGCCGGGCCGCCGGAAAGGGCAGCTCGCGACCCGTCCGCGGACTCACAGGTTCCACTTAGGGTCGCCTTACCTTATCCATCCCCGGCCCCACCAGCACAACCCGGCCCCGCCCCTCAGAGGAATCGGACGACCGCCACCCTTTGGTGTGAAGTGGGGTGGCTCGTGTTGTTCGGCTGGAAGTGCGAAAACTAGCTTCGTGGCCGGAGGTGACGAGTCGATGACAGCCTGTGCCATCGAGACGACCACGGGAGACGGCCCCGGAAGCCCCGCCGTCGGCCCGGGAGCGTTCACGATCACCGCGAACGGCGCCTACGCGGCGCGGCTCGCCGGTTCCGGAGACGCCCTCTACGTGGAGCGGTGGACCCTCGACGGACCCGAGCCCTACGCCGTACCGCTGCCGCTCGCGCAGCCAGAGGAGCCCGGCGCGCTCCTGACGCCGCTGGCGGACGGCCGCGTGCTGGTCGGCCGCGCCGTGGACGGACGCCGGTACGCGTTCTCGCTCCTCTACCCCACCGGCCCCGACACCGGCGAGCTCTCCCTCGGCTCCGTCCGGGCGCCCGCCCCCGGCGCCCTGACGCTCCTGCCGCCGTCGCCGGACGGCATCTGCGCGTACGCGATGTGCGTCGGCCCGGACACCACCACGCTGTGGCTGGTGGCGGGCGGGGCCTTCGGCCCCGAGCAGGTGGCGGAGGTCAGGGGCCGCTGCACGGGCGGCGTCTGGCTGGACCGCACGGGACGGATGCTCGCGCTCGACCGGCAGCTGGACGGCGGCCCGGTGAAGGCGGTCGCCGTCGACCTGGAGCGCGGCGGCGAGGTCACGCCCCTGCTCCAGATCACCGAGGACAGTCACGACCGGCTGCTCCTCGCGGACCCCGACAGCGGTCTGCTGCTCCTCCGCTCCGACGCGCCGTCGCCGGGCCACGACCGGCTCGGCTGGGGCGTGCTGGGCAGCCTGCTGCCGGTCCGCTTCCCGGAGTGCCTGCGGCTCGACGACGCGGCGGTGACGCCCATCGCCGTCCAGCCCGGGCAGGTGCTGATGCCGGAGAACTGCGGCGTCGCGCTCCGGATCGACGCGATGGCCGGCAGCTGGGTGGGCATGTGGCGGCCCTCCTCGCGACGGATGCACCAGCTCGCCGCGCCCGCGGGCTGGCTGGCCGGCTCGGGCCTGTGGACGGCCGCCGGCGTCCTGCGCCTCCCGTACGCGACGCCCGGCGCGCCCTGCGGTCTCGCGGCCCTGGAGCAGCCGGCCGAGGAGCCCGCCGCGGCCGAGGCAGGGGCGGCCGGAACCTCCGCGGCCGCCACGGGATGCGGCGCTCCGGAGCCCAAGGTGTGCCGCCCGGTGCCGTTGCAGCAGGCTCCGCTCACCAACCGTAAAGCCGCTGGCTAGACTCACGGGGCCGCATCAAGAGCGACAAGCACGGGGTGAGTTCCAGCATGAGCAACACGGACGCGCAGGATCAGAACGGCTCGGGCAAGCACCGCGGACCGGCCGCGCCGGCGGAGGACTCGTCGTCCTCGCCGCACGGCCGTCACCGGCGCGAACCCGACGCCCAGTAGGGCAGCGTCTGAGAAGCACGCGAACGGCCCCCGGACGACAGGTCCGGGGGCCGTTCGCGTTCCCCACCACACCCCCATGTGGACGGTCTTGGGTGCGCCCGCCGGCGCTCAGCCCTTCTTCAGGCCCAGCACCTCCGCCGCCGCGAAGGTCTCGCCCGTCGGCCGCGCCGCGTAGTGCGGCGTCAGGAGCGCGTCCAGCTCCTCGTACGTGAAGACGTCCTTCGCCGTGTCGAACTTCGCCGCCACCCGGGGCCGGTCCACGACCGCCACCATGCCGCCGTGGACGACGAGGAGCTGGCCGTTGACACCGGCCGCCGCCGGGGAGGCGAGATAGCCGACGAGCGGCGCCACGTGCTCCGGCGACAGCGGGTCGAGCTCGTCCGCGGCCGTCGGCTCGGCGAAGCCGGCGAACACGTCCTCCGTCATCCGGGTGCGGGCCCGCGGGCAGATGGCGTTCGCGGTGACGCCGTACCGGGCGAGGGCCAGCGCCGTGGAGGTGGTCAGACCGACGATCCCGCCCTTGGCCGCCGCGTAGTTGGGCTGTCCGGCCGAGCCGGCGAGGAAGGCCTCGGACGAGGTGTTGACGATCCTGCCGTAGACGCCGCTCTCGCCCGCCTTGGCCCGGCCGCGCCAGTGCACGGCGGCGAAGTGCGTGGTGTTGAAGTGGCCTTTGAGGTGCACCCGGATGACCGAGTCCCACTCGTCCTCGCTCATCGAGAAGACCATCCGGTCGCGCAGGATGCCCGCGTTGTTGACCAGGACGTCCAGCTTTCCGAACTCGGCCACGGCCAGGTCGACCAGGCCGCGCGCGGTCTCGAAGTCGGCGACGTCGCCGAGGTGGGCGACCGCCCGGCCGCCCGCCGCCCGGATCTCCGCCGCGACCTCCTCGGCGGGCGCCGCCGAGGCCTCGCCGGAGCCGTCGCGCCCGGGCTGGCCGTAGTCGTTGACGACGACGGCCGCGCCGAGCCTGGCCAGTTCCCGGGCCTCGGCCCGGCCGAGGCCGCGGCCCGCGCCGGTGACGATCGCGCTCAGCCCCTCAAGAGGCAGTGACATGGGGCAGGTCCTCTCAGGTGTGGGTGCCGGTCAGATCTCGATGCACGTGCGCAGGGCCACGCCCGTCCGCATCTGCTCCAGCGCCTCGTTGATCCCGGCGAGCGGCACCCGGTGGGTGATCAGGGACGCCAGGTCGATGCGCCCGGCCCGCCAGAGCGCGATGGCCCGTTCGTACGAGCGGAGCACGTCCCCGCCGCCGTACATCGAGGGCAGGATCCGCTTCTCGTCGAAGAACAGCTCGAACATGTTGAGCTGGAGGAAGTCGTCGAGCGCGCCCGCGCCGACCACGCACAGCGTGCCGCCGCGCCGGGTCGCCTCGTACGCCGTGCGCGCGGTGGCGGACCTGCCGACGACCTCGAAGACGTAGTCGAAGCCCTCGCCGCCGGTGATCCGCTGCCTGGCGTCGGCGAGCGCGTCGGGCGCGACCGCCTCGGTGGCGCCGAAGCGGAGGGCGGCCTCGCGGCGGGACTCGACCGGGTCGACGGCGACGATCTGGGCGGCGCCCTGGAGCTTCGCCCCCTGGACGGCGGAGATGCCGACGCCGCCGCAGCCGATGACGGCGACCGACGAACCGGCCTCCACCTTCGCGGTGTTGATGGCGGCGCCGAGGCCCGTCGTCACGCCGCAGCCGATGAGCGCGGCGATGTCGAAGGGCACGTCGTCGGGGATGGGGACGGCGCAGCCGGCGTCGACGACGACCTCCTCGGCGAAGGTGCCGGTCCCGGCGAAGCCGAAGACGTCTCCGCCGGGGCGCCTGAAGTTGGGAGTTCCGGCGTTCATGAAGCCGGCCAGACAGAGCTGGGTCTGGCCCCGCCTGCAGGCGGGGCAGCTGCCGCAGGCGGGCAGCCAGCACAGCAGCACCCGCTGGCCGACGCCGAGGCCGGTGACGCCGTCGCCGATGTCGACGATCTCGCCGGCGCCCTCGTGTCCCGGGACGAAGGGCGCGGGCTGCGGCAGGACGCCGCTCATGGCGGAGACATCGGAGTGGCACAGGCCGGTGGCCCGGACCCGGATCCGCACCTTGCCGGGGCCGAAGCCCACCGCCTCGACGTCGTCGAGGACCTCGAGTTTGTCCTGGCCGATCTCGTGCAGTACGGCTGCGCGCATGGTGCGGCTCCAATCAGCCCATGGGGTTCAGGAGTGTGCGACGACGGTGTCGGCGAGTACGGGGGCGTCGTCCCGTTCGACGGCGGTGACCGCCACCTGCGTACGGCCCTCGGCGGCCCACATCCGGATCCGCAGGGTCTCGCCCGGGAAGACGACTCCGGCGAAGCGGGTGCGGTAGGAGCGGACGCGCGTGACATCGCCGTCGAGGAGGGTGTCGACCACGGCCTTGAGGGTCATGCCGTACGAGCAGAGGCCGTGCAGGATCGGCCGGTCGAAGCCCGCGAGCCTGGCGAACTCGGGGTCGGCGTGGAGCGGGTTCCAGTCGCCGGAGAGCCGGTAGAGCAGGGCCTGGTCCTCGCGGACGGTCCGCTCGACGGTGGCGTCGGGTGCGCGGTCCGGGAGTTCGAGGCGCTCGGAGGGCCCGCGGTCGCCGCCCCAGCCGCCCTCGCCGCGTACGAAGATCTGGGCGTCGCTGGTCCACAGCGGCCCGTCGTCGTCGGCGGCCTCGGAGCGGAGCACCAGGACGGCCGCCTTGCCCTTGTCGTACACGGCGGCGACGCGGGAGGTGGAGACGGCCCTGCCGGAGACGGGCAGCGGGCGGTGCAGGGTGATCGACTGGCCGCCGTGGAGGACGGCGGCGAGGTCGATGTCGATGCCGGGGGCGGAGAGTCCGCCGACGACGCCCATGCCTGCGCCCGCGACGGTGGCGAAGCTGGGCAGGACGTGGAGCCGGGATTCCAGGGTGTAGCGCAGCTCGTCGGGGTCGGTCGCGGGGACGCCCGCGCCGAGGCCGAGGTGGTAGAGCTGCACGTCCTTGTGGTCCCAGGCGATCTCGGCGCTGCGGGGCTCGGCGGCGACGGCCTTGGCGGCGTCAATGGGCATCGCTCTGTTGCTCCTCGTGGCAGGTGGAGACCTCGGCGCGGTCGTCCGCACCGTCGACCGCGCCGAGGCCGTGCGGGGGCGTTCTAGAACGCGTTCTAGAACGGTGATCCCCATGTATAGCCGAGCCCCTGGGAGTTGTGAACCCTCCTGACGGCATGTCAGATCACTGGTCTGCCGCCCCGGACCCAGGACATTTGTCACCGTCAGGTCCGTACGTCCGGGCCTGCCGGGCCCCGGCCCCGGCTCCGTACCTTCGTGGTCATGACGAACAAGACAGCGAGGCCGGCGGAACCGGCGGAACCGGCGACGCGGACGGCGGTGAGCTTCTCCGCGGTGACCAGGACCTTCGGCGCCGTCCGGGCCGTGGACGGGATGGACCTCGCCATCCGCCGCGGCGAGACCGTGGCCCTGCTGGGCCGCAACGGCGCCGGCAAGTCCACCACCATCAACCTCCTCCTCGGCCTCGACGAGCCCGACGGCGGCCGGGTCCGGCTCTTCGGCGCCGAGCCCGCCCGCGCGGTGGCGGCCGGCCGGGTCGGTGCGATGCTCCAGGACACCCGGCCGGTGCCGCGGGTCACCGTCCGCGAGCTGGTCGGCTTCGTCGCCCGCACCTACCCGGACCCGCTGCCCGTCGGCGAGGCGCTGGCGCTGGCCGGTCTCACCGAGCTCGCGGACCGCCGCGTCGACCGGCTCTCCGGCGGCCAGGCGCAGCGCGTACGGTTCGCGGTCGCGCTGTCCGGCAACCCCGAACTGCTCGTCCTGGACGAGCCGACGGCCGCGCTCGACGTCGAGGCCCGCGAGGCCTTCTGGGCCTCCATGCGGCGCTACGCCCGGCGCGGCAACACGGTCCTCTTCTCCACCCACTACCTGGAGGAGGCCGACGAGCACGCCGACCGGATCGTGGTCGTCGATTCCGGCCGCGTCCTCGCCGACGGCACCGCCGAGCAGCTCAAGCGCGCGGCCGGCGGCTCCTCGGTCTCCTTCGACCTGGCCGGCCGGCCCACCGACGGTCTGGCCGCGCTGCCCGGAGTGACCTCGGCGGAGATCCGCGGCGACCGTGCCCGGCTGCGCAGCGACGACCCGGACGCGACGGTCCTGGCGCTGGCGTCCCTGGGCCTCGTCCGGCGGCTGGAGGTCGCCCCGGTCTCGCTGAACGACGCCTTCCTGTCCCTCACCCGGGGCGACGCCGCCCAGGCAGGCCCTGCCGCCCAGGCCTCCCGCGCCACCGCGAGCCGCACCACCACTGGCACCGACACCGACACAGGCACAGCCACCGGCACCGACACCCTGGAGCGGGTCCGATGATCACCGCGTACGTCCGCCTCGAAGTCCGCCGCACCCTGCGCGACGCCGGTTTCGCGATCTCCTCGGTCGGCGTGCCGGTCATGATGTACCTGCTCTTCACCAACCTCGGCGGCCAGAACAGCCCCGAGTTCAAGACCGCCGCGATGGTCGGCATGGCGGCGTACGGCGCGCTGGGCGCCGCCCTGTCGCTCGGCACCGGGGTCGCCGAGGACAAGTCCTCCGGCTGGCTGCGGCAGCTGCGGATCACTCCGATGACGCCGCGCCAGGTGGTCACCGGCCGGGCCCTGACCGGCACGGTCGTCGTCCTGCCCGCCATCGCCGCGGTCCTGCTGGCGGGCGGTCTCACCAACGGCGTCCGGCTCGACGCCTGGCAGTGGGCGGTCGTGGCCCTCGCGCTGTGGGCCGGTTCGCTGCCCTTCACCCTGCTCGGCCTCGGCAACGGCTACCGCCTCTCCGCCCAGACGACGGGTGTCGTCAACGTGGCCTGCAACCTGGGCCTCGCGGTGGTCGGCGGCCTGTGGTTCCCCGTCGACCTGTTCCCGGAGTGGTTGGCGACCGTCTCCTCGTACACCCCCACCAACCGCTTCTCGGAGCTGGGCCGCGCGGTGGCGGAGGGCACGGCTCCGGGGGCGGCGGCGCTGACGGTCCTGGCGGTGTGGGCGGCACTGTTCGGCGCGTACGCGGCGGTCTCGTACCGTCGTTCGGCACGGGCGGCGTGAACAGGAAGCGGGCGCAGGGGTGAGGATGAGGACGGGGACGCGGACCAGGGACTGGTGGCGGTGCAGGTGCGCGGCGCTGCGGCAGCGCGCGGAGAAGCGGCACCAGGAGGGGCCGAGCGGGCTGAGCCTGCTGCCGTGGCTGCTGATGGGGCTGGGCGCGCTGTCCCATCTGGTCAGCGGCGAGGCGCCGAACCCGTGGATCGGCGTCCTGGGTCTCCTCGCCTTCAACGCCCTCTACATCGCGATCGTCCTCCGCGCCTTCGACAAGCACCGCCGCGAGACCGCGGCCACGTGGTGGCTCCTCGCCTCGCTCGGGGTGCTCACCTTCGCGCTCGCCATCGGGTACGGGAGGGAGTGGCTGCTCCTCTTCCCGCTGCTCGGCCTCGCGGTCGGCGCAATCGTGCGGGGCGCGGTGCTCCTGCGGCTGATCGTCTTCCCCCTGGTCCTGGCGGTCGCGGCGGTGACGTTCTGGCGGGACGGCTGGGACTCGTTCGGGATCGTGTACGGCACGTTCATCTCGGTCATGGTGACGGCGGCGATCCTCACCCTGAACAGCACGGTCCTGGAGCTGCGGGCCACGCAGGAGGAACTCGCCCGCACGGCGGTGGAGAAGGAGCGGCTGCGCTTCTCCCGCGACCTGCACGACCTGCTCGGCCACACCCTGTCCGTCGTCGTGGTGAAGGCGGAGGCGGCGCGCCGCCTGGCGCCGCGCGACCTGGAGGCGGCGCTCGCGCAGCTGGCGGACATCGAGACGGTCGGCCGGCAGGCGCTGACGGAGATCCGGGAGGCGGTGACGGGCTACCGCGAGGCCTCGCTCACGACGGAGCTGGACCGGGCCCGCGACGCCCTGTCCTCCGCGGGCATCGAGCCGGTCGTCCGCCAGTCGGGCCCGCCCCTCGAACCGCAGACGGAGGCGCTGTTGAGCTGGGTGGTCCGGGAGTCGGCGACGAACGCGGTACGGCACAGCGGCGCGACCCGGTGCGAGATCGAGGTGGGCGGCGGTCCGGAGCGGGTGCGGGTGACGGTGACGGACGACGGACGCGGCGTCCCCGCCGGCAGCACGCCCGGCAGCGGTCTGCGGGGCCTTCGGGAACGGGTCGCCGCGGCGGGCGGCACCCTGGTCTCGGGGCCGGGCCCGCGCGGCGGGTACCGGGTGACGGCGGAGCTGCCGGTGGAGCCGGCGGCGGATTCGGGGGCACAGCCGGCGGTGCGGCCGGCGGCGGAACCGGCGGTGGTGCGGCCGGCGACGGAACCGGCGGCGGGCCTGTAGACGCGCGGGTCGCCCCTGATCCGCTCGCCCGCCCCGTCAGGTGTGCTGCTCGATGACGTTGCCGCCGATGTTCGCGTCGGAGCTGTTGCCGCTGACGGACGCCTGGGGCTTGTTGTCACGGCCCACCTTGTCGAGGCCGAGCAGGTCGACGAGACCGGCGTCCTGGGCCTGGGCGTTCGGGTTGTCGGCGGCCAGGGCCTGAGGGGCGCCGGCGAGACCGAGGGCGGCGCCGGTGAGGAGGAGGGCGGCACATGCGCGCTGGGTGGTGTTCATGACCTGCCAACGAGCGGGGCGGGATCGGGGTGCGGCACCGGGGGTGCGGTCGGTATCCGGACACGTTGACGGGGTGGCCCCCACCACATCGTGCGGCCGCCCCGGAAGATCCTTCGCGGGATGCCGCCCCCTTGTGCGGAACATTTCCCTCCGCGCACCTGGCGGCGACCCGCACAGCAAGATCAACTCCGTTCAATTTTGCACTTTACGCACGAAGTTGTCCACTTCGCGACCAACCCGTTCCCGGCGATTTCCGGCACACCGGCCGTCGGCGGTACCGATGGGACCTGCCGGGGGCATATGACCACCCCCCGGGCGCACCACCATCAGGGGGTTTCATGTCCAGCATCACTCGCCGCAGGGCCCTGGGCGTCGCCGCGGGCGCCGCCGGCGCCGCCGCGGGCCTCGCCCTGGCCGGCCCGGCCACCGCCGCCACCTCGCGCACCACGGCCGCGACGGCCGGTCCCGCGGCTCCGGGATCGTTCGACGAGGTCTACCTCGGCCGCCGCATCAAGGGCGGGCCCGCGCAGGGCGGCGGACACCACGGAGGGTCGCACGGGGGCGGCCACGGGGACGGCCACGGAGGCGGCTACAGCGTCACGATCGACGGGGCGGAACTGCACGTCATGCAGAACGCCGACGGCACCTGGATCAGCGTGATCACGCACTACGAGCCCGTCGCCTCGCCCAAGGCGGCCGCCCGCGCGGCCGTCCGCGAGCTCCAGGGCGCGCCGCTCGTCCCGCTCGCCCTCGCCTGATCCGCCCCGATCGACTCGACCGCCCCGACCGCCCCGATCCCGGAGCCGTACCACCGTCATGACCATACGCAAGAACCAGGCCACGCTGACCGCCGACGAGAAGCGGCGCTTCGTCGCCGCGCTGCTCGAACTCAAGCGCTCGGGCCGCTACGACACCTTCGTCACCACGCACAACGCCTTCATCATGGGCGACACGGACACCGGCGACCGCGTCGGGCACCGCTCGCCGTCCTTCCTGCCGTGGCACCGGCGCTTCCTCCTGGAGTTCGAGCGGGCGCTGCAGTCGGTCGACGCGACCGTCACCCTGCCCTACTGGGACTGGACGGCCGACCGCACCTCCCGCTCCTCGCTCTGGGCGCCCGACTTCCTCGGCGGCACCGGCCGCGCGCGGGACGGCCAGGTGCTCGACGGCGCGTTCGCCCGCTCCGGCAACAGGTGGACCGTCAACGTCCGGGTGGACGGCCGCGACTACCTGCGACGCGACCTCGGCGCGGGCGGGCGGCAGCTGCCGACGCGCGCCGAAGTGGACTCGGTCCTCGCCATGGAGACGTACGACACGGCTCCCTGGAACAGCTCGTCGGAGGGCTTCCGCAACCACCTGGAGGGCTGGCGCGGCGTGAACCTCCACAACCGCGTCCACGTCTGGGTCGGCGGACAGATGGCGACCGGGGTGTCCCCGAACGACCCGGTGTTCTGGCTGCACCACGCCTTCGTCGACAAGCTGTGGGCCGAGTGGCAGGCCCGCCACCCCAAGTCCCCCTACCTCCCGGCCGCGGGCACCCCGAACGTCGTCGACCTCCACGACACGATGCGCCCGTGGAACGACGTGACCCCGGCGGACATGCTGGACCACACGGCCCACTACACCTTCGACACGGCCGCGTGACACCGCCGGGAGGCCACCGACGGGGCAGCGGGGGTCCGGTCCCGTACGACGCGCCCCAACAGGCCTCCCGGCCTACGCTGTTCCCGTGAACGAGATGCCGCGGGACCACCGCCCCGCCAAGTCGACAAGGGTCCTCCTCGCCGAGGACCAGGGGATGATGCGGGGCGCGCTCGCGCTGCTGCTCGGGATGGAGCCGGACATCGAGGTCGTCGCCCAGGTGGGGCGGGGCGACGAGATCGTGGCCACCGCGCTGACGGCCCGGCCGGACGTGGCGCTCCTGGACATCGAACTGCCCGGCCGCTCGGGCCTGGAGGCGGCGGCGGACCTGCGCGACGAGGTGCCGGACTGCCGGGTCCTGATCCTGACGACCTTCGGCCGGCCCGGCTATCTGCGCCGCGCGATGGAGGCGGGCGCGGCGGGTTTCCTGGTGAAGGACGGTCCGGTCGAGGAGCTGGCCGAGGCCATCCGCAAGGCCCTGCGCGGCGAGACGGTCATCGACCCGGCCCTCGCGGCGGCGGCCCTCAGCGCGGGCCCGAACCCGCTGACGGCCCGCGAACGCGACGCCCTCGGCGCCTCCGTGGACGGCGCGACCGTCGCCGACATCGCGGCGAAGCTCCACCTGTCCGAGTCCACGGTCCGCAACTACCTGTCCTCGGCCATCGGGAAGACGGGCACCCGCAACCGCATGGAAGCGGTGCGGGAGGCCCGTCAGCAGGGCTGGCTGTAGCCGGCCGGCCGCCCCTGGGCGGACCCGGGGCGACCGGCCGGTCGTACAGCCGGTGGCTCAGCCCGTGTAGTAGCCCGCCACGTCGGCGAGCAGGTCGAGCGAGCCCGCCTTGTTGTAGAAGGTGACCTTGCCGTCCTTCACCGGCACCACGACCAGGTTCGGAACCGTCTGACCGGCCACCACGTTGAGGTTCGACGCGCTCGTACGGGTGGTGCCCGCCGGGTAGACCGACACGAACGTGCCCGCCGTCGCGTTCGTCGCCGTCACGTTCATCACCACGGCGGTGACGTTCGTGGCCGGGACCCCGCCCTTGCCGGCGACCGTCAGCGTCACCGTGCCACCCGGGCCCAGCTTCGCCTTCGGCACACCCACACCACTCCGGGTGTCCATCACCCGCGACGGCGTGACGGGCTCGTAGAGGGAGCCGGTGGGCTCCGTCGTGTAGTAGCCCGCGACGTCCGCGAGGAGGTCGATGGTGCCGGCGCGGTTGTAGAAGGTGACCTTGCCGTCCTGTACGGGGACGATGACGAGGTTCGGGACGGTCTGGCCGGCCACGACGTTGAGGTTCGACGCGCTGGTGCGCGTCGTGCCCGCCGGGTAGACCGACACGAACGTGCCCGCCGTCGCGTTCGTCGCCGTCACGTTCATCACCACGGCGGTGACGTTCGTGGCGGGGACCTCGCCTTGGCCGGCGACGGTCAGGGTCACCGTGCCGCCGGCACCGACCTTGGCCTTCGCCACGCCGACTCCGCTGCGGGTGTCCATCACGCGCGACGGCGTCACCGGGCGGAAGCGGGAACCTTCCCCGTCCGTCGTGTAGTAGCCGGCGACGTCGGCCAGCAGGTCGAGCGAGCCCGCCTTGTTGTAGAAGGTGACCTTGCCGTCCTTCACCGGCACCACGACCAGGTTCGGAACCGTCTGACCGGCCACCACGTTCAGGTTCGACGCGCTCGTACGGGTGGTGCCCGCCGGGTAGACCGACACGAACGTGCCCGCCGTCGCGTTCGTCGCCGTCACGTTCATCACCACGGCGGTGACGTTCGTGGCCGGGACCCCGCCCTTGCCGGCGACCGTCAGCGTCACCGTGCCACCCGGGCCCAGCTTCGCCTTCGGCACACCCACACCACTCCGGGTGTCCATCACCCGCGACGGCGTCACCGGACGGTAGGTGCCGGAGGCGGCGCCGCCGAGGACGGTCACCGAGCCGGTGCGCTGGAGCGCCGGGCCCACGCCGTCCGCGGGGACGGCGGTCAGGGTCCAGGTGTACGCGCCGTTGGCGACGGGCTTCCCGGCCTCGTCCTTGCCGTCCCAGGCGGCGTCCACCCGGCCACGGGCGTCGGTGCCGCGCAGGGTGCGGACGACGTCGCCGGTTGCCGCGTGGCGGAGCGTGAACTCCCAGGACGCGGCGGGCTTGGACAGCCACCAGCGGCCGCCGACGCTCGCGCCGGGCGTGGTGAGGTCGAGCGCCGTGCCCGGCACCGCCTGGTCGATCACGGAGAGCGGGGAGGCCTGGACGCCGGTCGGCACGACCCGCACGCGCCGGTCGTCGCCGACGTACGCGAGGTGGCCGCCGAAGCGGTCCACGGTCCAGTTGACCCGGGCCCGGGTGGACGTGCCGAGGTCCGCGCCGCTCACCGCGTTGCGCCGGGGCAGGTCGGCGTGGGCGCCGGAGGCGGGCAGTCCGCCCTGGAGGTCGTAGACGTCGATGCCCTGGCCCTCGTTGGCGACGGCAAGGTAGCCGTCACCGAGGAGGGTCGAACCGGCCGGGGCGGTGGTGAACTTCTTCGCCTGGCGGTCGTAGACGCCCGCGCCCCGGAAGCTGCCGCTGTAGCCCTCGTCGCAGCGCCAGTAGACGAAACGTCCCACGGCCTGGAGTTCGGACGGGCGGCAGGCACCCGGGACGGCGAAGGACTCGGTGACGGCCGTGCCGCCGGCCGCCAGGGACGTGGCGCTGACGGTCGATCCGCTCGTGCCCGCGCCCCACAGCGTGTCGCCCCAGAGCGCCGCCGGCATCGGGTCACGCTTCACCACGACCTTGGGCGCCGTGCCCGTACCGGCACCGGTGCCGAAGTCCACGACGGCCTGCGGGCCGCCTTGGACGGCTTCCTGGATCAGGCCGTAACGGCCGGAGAGGCCGGCCATCCGCGGCGTGGACACCACGCCGTCGATCCGCGGACCCCACGCCGTGGAGCCGTTCTCCAGGAGCACCGTCCCGCCGGGCCACCGGGAGTTCTTGCGCCCGTGGAAGCCGTCGCCGGAGGCGAACATGGTGAGGCAGTAGTCCTGCTCCGCGCCGCACTCCTCGTCGTCACCGCTGATCAGGCCGTCCGTGGTGGTGCGGCCCGGCTCGGGGCGTCCGGAGGTGTTCAGCCAGGTGCTGCGGTACGCGCCGATGTAGGTGTGCGGCGCGTAGGCGTACGAGTCGTCCGCCGTCGTCAGGATGCCGCTGCCGAGCGCGATGCCGGCCGGCCTGGCCTCCATGTCGTCGATGTCCGCGACCTTGGCACGGGCGATGCCGCCGTCCGCGCCGAGGCTGAAGCGGTAGTAGGCCCAGTCGGGAGCGCCGTGCGCGGGCACGGTCTCCGCACCGGCGACGAGCACCGATCCGTCGGGCAGCGTCACGAGCTGCCCCCTGGCCATCGCGAGCACGTCCTCGTTGCCCACGCCCGGGCGGTAGGCGAACAGCGGCGCGCCCCGGTACTCGCTGTTGCCCGGCTGGATCGGGCCCAGGCTGAGCAGCACCGTGTCGTCGGGCTTCGCTCCGAGGGCGACGTAGTCGTCCTGGTAGGACATGTCCCGCAGGTCGAGTTCCCGCCCGGCCGCCGCGAGGTCGTTCCGGTCGAGGATCGTGGCCTCGTAGTAGCCCTTGCGCAGGATGTGGTCGGGGCCGAGCTTGAAGGTGTCCCAGGTCTGGCGCTGCGGCAGCGGCCTGAGGACGCCCTCGTCGAGGTTCACCAGCCACGAGGCGGTCTCGGCGGTGGAGTCGACCCAGCGGCTCGCGCTGATGACGATCGACTTCCTGTCGCTGTCGTTGACGTAGACCCGCCAGCCCTCGGGAAGCCCGGTGAGCGGGCGGTCCTGGGTGGTGCCGTCGGCTCCGGCCGTGAGCAGGTGCAGCGACGTGGTGGCCTCCACCGTCCCGGTGCGGGTGACGACGGTGGTGCCGTAAGTGCCGACGTACGTCTGGCCTTCCGGGATGTCGATCACGGTGACCTCGGCGGTGCCGTCGGCCGGGCCGCTCTTCACGGGCAGCAGGCTGACGTGCGGCTTCGGGCTCTCCGCGTAGAGCGCGAAGTAGTCCATGCCGTAGCCGTGTCCGCCGACCGCGGGCTCCGAGGTGAACCGGCCGCTGTCGACGTCGTACACCGGCTTCTTCGGGAGCCGCTGGTCGAGGATCGTCGTGGCGCCGGTGGCGTAGTCGATCCAGCGCAGGCGGTCGTCGCCCTCCTGCGCGGTCAGGAAGCCGGTCTGGCCGGCGTTCAGGACGAGCGTGGCGCGCGGGACGAAGCGCGCGCCCGCGGGGACGACCACCGGCGCCGTCGCCCGGTCGGTCGCCGGGTCCGCGGCGAATGCCGTACCGGCGGCGGCACCGAGGCCGGCCGGTACGGCGAGCGACAGGACGAGAGCGGCGTTGACGAGGCCGCGCGCCCGCCCGCGTCTGCGGGTTGAGCTGCTCACGTGGGTTCCCTCCCCGTGGAATGCGGTACGGGGAGGCATCGGCGGTGGTCGTGCCACCGTCCGGTCCGGCGCGCGAGCCCCCAGCTCGCCGCGTCCGCTCACCCGTACGAACGGCGTGACTCTAACAGCCGCGGGCGACCGCTTCCGATCTTTATCGCGTCGCGGGCCCGGAGGGCTTCGGCACCGGCTTGGGCACCGGTTTGGGCAGCCACACCGCCATCACCACCGCCGTCGCCGCCAGCACGCCCGCCGCCACCCGGAACGCCGCCGCGTAGCCCGAGGTCAGAGCCTCCGGGTCGGTCCCGCCGGCCGTGACCGAGGCCGCCACGGTGGAGAGGACGGCGAGGCCGAGGGCGCCGCCCATGGTGCGGGAGGTGTTGATGAGGCCGGAGGCCAGACCGGCCTCGGACGCCGACACCTGGGTGGTCGCCAGGACGGCGAGCGGCGTGGAGCCGAGGCCGATGCCGAACATCATCAGGACGCCGGGCAGCAGGATCGCGGTGAGGTACGAGCCGCCGGCGGTCATCGTCGACTGCCAGGCGAAGCCGGCGGCGGCGACCAGCGCGCCGAGGACCGCGACCCGGCGGGCGCCGAGCCGGGGCAGCAGGCGCGGGGCGAGCTTGGATCCGGCGATGACGCTGGCGGAACTGGGGACGAGGGCCAGCCCGGCCGCCAGCGGCTCGTAGCCGAGGACGTTCTGCGCGTAGAGGGTCATGAAGAACCACATGGCGAACGAGGTCGAACCGCACAGCAGCATCGTCACGTTGGCCGCCGACACCGCCCGCGTACGGAAGATCCGCAGCGGCATCAGCGGCTCCGCCGCCCGGGCCTCGACGGCGACGAAGGCCGCGAGCAGGAGCAGTCCGGCGACCAGCGGCACCAGGGTCGCCGCTGAGGTCCAGCCGGACTCCTCCGTCTGCACGATGCCGTACGCGAGGGTCGCCAGGCCCGCCGTGACGAGCACGGCGCCCGGCAGGTCGAGCCGCCGGCCGCCGCCGACGCGGCTCTCGCTCAGCCACCAGAAGGCGCCGGCGAGGACGACCGCGCCGACGGGCACGTTGATGAGCAGCACCCAGCGCCAGGAGAGCAGGTCGACCAGGACGCCGCCGACGAATCCGCCGGCGGCACCGCCCGCCGCGCCGACCGCCGTCCAGGTGCCGACGGCCCGGCCGCGGGCGGGCCCGGCGGGCACGGCCGCCGTGATGAGGGTGAGCGTCGACGGGGACAGGACGGCCGCCCCGAGGCCCTGCACGGCGCGGGCGGCGAGCAGCTGCCAGCCCTCCTGGGCGAGGCCGCCCGCGACCGAGGCCAGGGTGAAGAGCGAGAGGCCGACGACGAACATCCGCTTGCGGCCGAAGAGGTCGGCCGCCCGGCCGCCGAGGAGCATGAAGCCGGCGAACGCGATCGAGTACACGTTGACGACCCACTGCAGCCCCGACGCCGTCAGCCCGAGCGCCTCCCTCATCGACGGCAGCGCCACGTTGACCACCGACACGTCGAGCACGACGAGGAACTGGGCCGCGCTGGCGACGAGCACGACCAGCCAGGGGCGGCGGGGCGAGGACGAGGAAGACGACGGGGACGACGGGGGTATGGACGGGTCGGCGGTCTCCGCGGCCGGTGATGCGGAGTCGGAGCCGAAGGCGGCGGAAGCAGAGGCGGCGTCGGAGTCGGAGTCGGTTCGCGGCATGCGCGTCATGGTCGCAGACCCGCAGCGACCCGTACATCGGGATATCGTCCTACGACCCCGGTGGCGCCCGCCCGCCTCTCCCCCGGCACCGCGGCCCGCGACCTCCGCCCTACGGCCGCCGGCCTACGCCCTCCGCAGCATCGTCACCACCGCCGCGCCGCCCAGGCCGATGTTGTGGGCGAGGCCCACGCGCGCGCCCGGCACCTGGCGCGGGCCCGCCTCGCCGCGCAGCTGCCAGACCAGTTCGGCGGTCTGCGCGAGGCCGGTGGCGCCCAGCGGGTGGCCCTTGGAGATGAGCCCGCCCGAGGGGTTGACCACCCAGCGGCCGCCGTACGTCGTGGCGCCGGACTCGACGAGCTTGCCGGACGCGCCCTCCTCGCACATGCCCAGCGCCTCGTACGTGAGGAGCTCGTTGATCGAGAAGCAGTCGTGCAGCTCGACGACGTCGACGTCCTCGATGCCGAGGCCGGAGGCCTCGTACACCTGCCGGGCCGCGGCCCGCGACATGGGCCGGCCGACGACGTCGATGCAGGAGCCGGAGGCGAAGGACTCCTCGGTGTCGGTGGTCATGGCCTGGCCCGCGATCTCCACGGCCCGGTCTCGCAGACCGTGTTCGTCGACGAAGCGCTCGGAGACGACGACCGCCGCGGCCGCGCCGTCCGAGGTGGGCGAGCACTGGAGCTTGGTCAGGGGCCGGTGGATGGTCCGGGAAGCGAGGATCTCCTCGACCGAGTGGACGTCCTGGAACTGGGCGTTGGGGTTGCGGGAGGAGTGCTGGTGGTTCTTGGCGGCGACGGCGGCGAGCTGCACCTCCGTGGTCCCGTGGCGGTCCATGTGCTCGCGGGCCGCGTTGCCGAAGATCTGGGCGGTGGGCGGCGCCATCTCGAAGCCGTGTCCGGCCGCCATGATCCCGTAGTGCCGGGCGACGGGCGAGCTCGCGAAGTCCCCGCCGTCCGAGCCGCCGCCGAGGGCGCCGCGCGTCATCTTCTCGAAGCCGAGCGCGAGCACGCAGTCGGCGGCGCCGCCCGCCACGAACTGCCGGGCCGTCATCAGGGCGGTGGACCCGGTCGCGCAGTTGTTGTTGACGTTGTAGACGGGCACGCCGGTGAGTCCGAGTTCGTACACGGCGCGCTGTCCGGCCGTCGAGGCCTGGAAGCAGTAGCCGACGGGCACCTGCTGGACGAGGCCGTACGGGATGCCGGCGTCGTCGAGGGCGGCGGTGCCGGCCTCCTTCGCCATGTCCCAGTACTGCCAGTCCCGGGTCTCCGGCTTCTCGAACTTCGTCATGCCGACGCCGACGATGTACGTCTTCCCCATGTCGGGGCCCCCTCGGTCTCTCGGGTCAGTCTCTGGGCAGGCCGAGCAGCCGCTCGGCGACGACGTTGAGCTGTACCTGCGTGGTGCCGCCCGCGATGGTCAGGCAGCGGGACATCAGCAGCCCGTGCACGGCCCGCTCCCCCGGCCCTTCGGCCACCGCGCCCGCCGGGCCCAGGAGTTCGAGGCCGAGCTCGGCGACCTTCTGCTGGTGGAGGGTCTGGACGAGCTTGCGGACGCTGGCGCCGGGGCCCGGTTCGAGGCCGGACACCTGGAGGAGCGTGGTGCGCAGGCCGATGCAGGCGAGGGCGTGGGCCTCGGCGACGAGGCCGCCGATCCGGGCCCGGAGCGCGTGGTCGACGGCGTCGCGCGCGGAGGCGGCGACGAGCGCTTCGAGGCCGGTGTCGAAGGCGACCTGGTCGGCCATGTGGACGCGCTCGTTGCCGAGGGTGTTGCGGGCCACCCGCCAGCCGCCGTTCACCTCGCCCACGACGGCGTCGGCGGGCAGCACGGCGTCGTCGAACCAGACCTCGTTGAAGAGGGAATCGCCGGTGATCTCCTTCAGCGGCCGGATGTCGATGCCGGGCGTGTTCTTCATGTCGACGAGGAAGTAGGTGAGGCCGCGGTGCCTGGGCGCGTCGGGGTCGGTGCGGGCGAGGAGGATGCCGTAGTCGGCCTCCCGGGCCGAACTCGTCCAGACCTTCTGTCCGTTGACGCGCCAGCCGCCGCCCTCGACGGGTTCGGCGCGGGTGCGGAGGGAGGCGAGGTCGGAGCCGGCCTCGGGCTCGGAGAAGAGCTGGCACCACTGCTGTTCGCCGCGCAGGGTGGGCCCGAGGTGGCGGTCACGCTGGGCGGGTGTGCCGTAGGCGATGAGGGACGGCACGACCCAGGTGGCGATGGACAGCGGGCTGAGCCGGATGCCGAGGGCGTCCGCCTCGCGCTGGACGGCGAGCTGCTGGAGCGGCCCGGCCCCGAGTCCGTACGGCTCCGGCAGGTGCGGCGCGGCGTAGCCGGTGCCGGCGAGGGCCTTGCGCGCGGCGTGCGGGTCGAGCCCGACGGCGGGCGCGAGGGCTTCCCGGGCGGCGGCCCGGAACTCTTCCGCCTCCTCGGGGAGTTCGAGGCGGAGCTCGCGCCGGGTCCCGGCGGCGGCGAGGCGGACGGCGGAGAGGCGGTGGCCGTCGCCGGCGCCGAGGAGCTGGCGGGCGACGAGGGCGCGGCGCAGGAGGAGGTGGGCGTCGTGTTCCCAGGTGAAGCCGATGCCGCCGAGGATCTGGAGGGCGTCCTTGGCGGTGCTGTAGGCGGCGTCGAGCGCGGTGGCGGCGGCGAGGGACGCGGTCAGGGACCGCGTGTCCTCGCGGGTCTCGCGGGCGGCGCGGGCGGCGTCCCAGGTGAGGGCGCGGGCCTGTTCGAGCCGGACGAGCATGTCGGCACAGAGGTGCTTGACGCCCTGGAACTGTCCGATGGGCCGGCCGAACTGGATCCGGGTGCCGGCGTGTTCGGCGGCGGTGTCGAGGGCGCGGGAGGCGCTGCCGCAGGCGTCGGCGGCGAGGAGGACGGCGGCGAGGTCGTGGACGAGGCCGGAGTCGAGGGCGAGGACGCGCCCGCCGGGCACGAGGACGCCGTCGGCGCGGACCTCGGCGGTCGGCCGGGTGGGGTCGGCGGAGGCGTGGAGGCGTACGGCGAGGGTGTCGGCGTCCACGGCGAGCCACACGGTGCCGTGGACGGCGCGCGCGGGCAGCACGATCAGGTCGGCGCAGGCCGCGCCGAGCACGGGCGGGGCGACGCCGTCGAGGACGAGCCCGTCGGCGGTGTGGGAGGGCGCGGCGGTCAGGGTGCCGGCGTCGAGTGCCACGGCGCCGATCCGCTCGCCGCCGGCGACGGCGGCGGCCTCCTCGCCGTGTCCGGCGCGGTGCAGCAGCTCGGCGGCGAGGACGCTCGGCAGATGGGGCCCGGGCAGCACGGCCCGCCCGGCCTCCTCCAGGACCACGGCGAGATCGACCAGGTCGCCGCCCCCGCCCCCGTACTCCTCGGGCAGATGCACCCCGAGCAGGCCCTGCCCGGCGGCCCCGTCCCAGTACGCGGGCCGCTCGGCGGCGAGGCCGGGGAGGTCGAGGTGCCTGCGGACCTCCTCCGGCGGTACGGCGCGGGTGAGCCAGCCGCGGACGGATCGGGCGAGCTCCCGCTGTTCGTGCGTGATGGCGATGCCCATGGCACGGCAGACTAGAACACGTTCCAATCTGACGGAAGGTCAGATGCGGTGCGGATCACGGGATCTCCGGCCCTGCGGGAGTCCGGAGCGACAGCGGCCCAGGGCTTCGACGGCCGTGCCCGGGATTCGGCGGGTCAGACGGCCCCCGGGCCGAAGCGGCGACGGTACTCCGAGGGTGTGAGGCCCGTCTCGCGGCGCATCAGGGCCCGCAGGTGGGCCGCCGTACCGAGTCCGCTGCTCCGGGCCACCACGTCGAGCCGCGCCTCGCCGCGCTCGATCAGCCGGCGGGCGAGGGTGAGCCGCTCCCCCGTGAGCCAGGCGAGCGGCGTGGTGCCGAGCTCGGCCCGGAAGCGGCGGTGCAGGGTCGCCGGACTGACGGCGGCCCGCGCCGCCAGGTCCGCGACGGCCAGCGGCTCGTCGAGCCGTTCCTGCGCCCACGCGAGGAGGGGCGCGAGCGACTCGTCGGGGATCTCCGGCACCGGCCGTTCGATGAACTGCCTCTGCCCGCCGTCCCGGTGGGCCGCGAACACCAGCCGCCTGCTGACGGCGTTGGCGATCTCCGCGCCGTGGTCCCGGCGCAGCACGTGCAGCCCGAGGTCCAGCGCCGCCGCGCTGCCGGCCGCCGTGAGGATGTCGCCGTCGTCCACGAACAGCACGTCCTCCTCCAGCCGCACCGCCGGGAACCGCTCGCGGAAGGAGTCGGCCCACTGCCAGTGCGCGGTGGCCCGCCGCCCGCCGAGGACCCCGGCCTCGGCCAGCGTGAACGCCCCGCTGCAGAAGCCGACGAGCCGTGCCCCCCGCGCGTGCGCGCGCCGGACGGCGTCCAGCACGGCCGGCCGGCGCGGCACCTCCACGTCGGGACGGTTGGGCACGACGACCGTGTCCGCCGTCTCGGTCGCGGCGAGCCCGGCGACGCCGGTGAGCGTGAAGAAGCCGTCCCGCATGAGCGTGTCCGGCTCGGGCGAGCAGAGCCGGAAGTCGTAGAGCTGCTCGCGGCCGGGCCCGAGCTCGGGGCGCCGCAGCCCGAAGACCTCGGTGGCACAGCCCAGCTCGAAGGGGTTCGAGTTGGCGTCCACGATCACGACGACCCGATGGAGCCGCC
The DNA here is from genome assembly GCF_042677525.1 of Streptomyces sp. NPDC127114. Classification (NCBI taxonomy): domain Bacteria; kingdom Bacillati; phylum Actinomycetota; class Actinomycetes; order Kitasatosporales; family Streptomycetaceae; genus Streptomyces; species Streptomyces sp. NPDC127114. The sequence goes on along the minus strand of NZ_JBHXTJ010000008.1, from coordinate 154,170 downwards.
GCCGGCCGTTGCTCTGCGAGGATCCTTGCGCCATGTGCGATTCCTAGCACTCACGCGGGCGCGGCTCCAGCGAAGAGGATCGCCGCATGAGCACCGCACCCATCGAACCCGTCTCCCTCGCGACCGCCCTGGCCTCCTTCGACGCCCTGTGGAGCCCCCGCATCGTCACCCGCGTCAACGACTACGACGTCCGCGTCGCCAAGGTCGCGGGCGAACACCTCTGGCACGCCCACGACGACACGGACGAGTTCTTCCTGGTCCTCGACGGCGAGCTGCACATCTCCCTGCGCGAACCGTCCGGCGAGCGCACGGTCCGCCTCCCCAAGGGCGCCGTCTTCACCGTCCCGCGCGGCACGGAACACCGCCCGTACGCCCCGCGGGGCGCGGCGATCCTGCTCTTCGAACCCACGGGCACGTCGACGGTGGGCGACCGCCACGACGAGGTCCCGGACCACGTGGACGCGACGACGGGCCACGCGCTCGACGTCTGACGTCCGGCCCGTGGAGGGGCGTTGTCAGTGCCGCCTGTCACGATGCGGAGCAGAGGACAGGACCGGACAGAGAGGGCGCACGCGCCATGGGCACCTGGGACATCGGCCCCTTCGACAACGACACCGCCGCGGACTTCTCGTACACGGTCGACGAGGCACCGGCGGAACGAAAGGCGGAGGTGCTGCTCGCCGCCTTCCGCGAGGTGACCGGGACCGGCGACGACTACCTGGACTCCGACCTCGCGGCGGAGGCCGTCGCCGCGGCGGCCCTGATCGCCGCACAGCTGCCCGGCGGCGACCCGGTCACCACGTCGTACGGCCCCGAGCGACCGATACCGCCGCTCCCGGCCGCCCTGCGCCCCGAGGCGGTCGCGGCCCTCGACCGGGTGCTCGGCAAGGACTCGGAGCTCCTGGAGCTGTGGGAGGAGTCGGCCGGCGACGAGTGGAAGGCGGGCGTGCTGCGGCTGCGCGCGGTGCTGGCGGGGGCGGCCACCGCCGGCTAGGGCAGCTCCGTGGCTCCTGCCGTGCCCGGCCGGCGGCCGAGATCAACAGCGACGGCTCCCGCTCCGGCCGTCCGACGCCTGCGCCTCCGGCCGTCCGATGGCCGCGGGCCGGGCTATGTTGATCAGATGACACGCAGTCACATCGCCATAACCACAGCCGTCCTGACCTGTCTCGCACTCTCCGCCTGCTCGGCGGACAAGGCCTCGGAGCAGGCTCCGCCGCCCGCCGCGGCGCCGTCCGCGAGTGGAAAGGGCGAGCCGCAGCCCTTCAAGGACGACACCGATGTGCCGCTGACGAGGCAGCTCGACCGGGGCGAGCTCACCCAGGCGATTCCCGACGCCGAGGACGTGGTCCCCGGCTACTACCCCGGCAGCCTGCACAAGAGCATGCCCGGGGAGCCCGACGACTGCGCTCCGCTGAAGGCTCCCGCTCCGGCCGGCTGGCAACGAGCGGGCAGCGGCGACTACGACTACCAGGGATCGACCCTCTCTCGGGGGATCGACCTGGACGTCTGCCAGTTCGACAACGCCGCCCACGCGAAGACCGCGTACGACCGATGGCAGGACAAGAACGAAACGGCTCCCGTGAAGGTGCCCGGTCGGGTCGGCGAGGAGTCTGTCTTCCTCGCGCACAGTGGATCCAGCGGCACGGTCTACGGCTACAGCCGGTCCGGCACGGTCATCGTCCGCGTCCGCGTCGAGGACGCGGGCGGGGACGCCACGGACGCCCACGACGTGCTGGCCGCCACGATCAAGCGACTTCAGCAGGTCCAGGCGGGCCGGCGGGCGACGGCGACGGCTACCGAGATCGCCGCGGCCGAGCGGGCCCGGAGCTAGGGCCTGTCCGGCGGATCAGCGCCGCGGACCCGGCCATGATCCGCCGGACAGGCCCTAGGCCGTCACCCCCAGCGGTCGGAGGGATATCACTGCACATCCAACTGGCGATCCCACCGGCTCGGCGAACCCACTGGTCGGAGCACTAGTTCTTGGCCGCCAGCAAGTGCAGTTCCTGGAACTGCCGCTTGTCGGTGGGCTTCGGCTCGCACAGCACCCTGGCGATCTCGCTCACGCCGACATTGCGCAGCAGTTCCGCCAGGCGGTCGGGCGACCAGCGATAGGCCGTCATCACCGAATGGTCGAAGGACTGCGTGGGGATCGCGAAGTCGTCGGTGGCGAAGCAGCTGATCAGCAGGTGGCCGCCAGGGGCCAGGACCCGGGCGAACTCCGCCATCACGGCCGGGAGGTCCTGCGGTGGGATGTGGATGATCGAGGAGCGCGAGAGCACCCCGCCCAGCGCGCCGTCCGCGATGTCGATCGCTGCCATCGAACCCACCGTGAACCGCAGCTCCGGGTTGGCCTCCTGGGCCAACCTGATCATCGCTGGCGATGCGTCGACCCCGAAGGCACGCAGTCCCAACCGCTGCAGATGAGCGGTGATATGCCCGGGTCCGCAGCCCAGATCCGCGACCTCGCCTTCACCACCGGCGCGCACCGACTCGGCGAAGGCGGCGAGCAGCGCACGCTCCAGCGGCCGGTCGCGCAGAGTGTCGGCGAAATGCTGTGCGTAGCGCGTTGCGACGGCGTCGTAGGCGTCACGGGCGGCAGAGAGGGAGTCCGGTTTGACCATTCCGGGAACGTAGCGGGTGCCACTGACACGGGCAGCTTCGACGCGGCCCGCATCGTAGTCAGGCCCTGATGCCGACGTATGGCATCGCGCCTCCTCTGCGGCTATCCGGCCCCGCCGTCCAGGAGGCGGCGGAGCCAGCGGGTGCGGGTGGTGCGGGCGTCCTGGGTGAGGGTGGCGTGGCGGGCCAGGCCGTCGAAGCCGTGGCAGGCGCCCGGGACGACGTGGAGTTCGGCCTGGCCGCCGGACTGCCAGATGCGGTTCGCGTACGCCACGCCCTCGTCCCGGAACATCTCCGCCGAGCCGACCTCCACGTACGCCGGGGGCAGCCCGGACAGGTCCGTCGCGCGGGACGGTGCCGCGTACGGCGGGACGTCGGCCGCGCCGGGCTCGTAGCGCTCCCCCAGATACGCCCGCCAGATCGTCGCGTGCGACGTCAGGTCCCACACGTCCACGCCCGACATCTGGCGCGCCGAGTACGTCTCCAGGCTGTCGTCCAGCATCGGGGAGAGGAGCAGCTGGCCGAGTGCGGACGGGCCGCCGCGGTCCCTCGCGAGCAGCGCCAGCGCCGCGGCGAGCCCACCGCCCGCGCTCTTGCCGCCGATGACGATGCGGCCCGGGTCGACGTCCAGTTCGGCGGCGTGCCCCGCCGCCCAGACCAGGCCCTCGTACGCGTCCTCCAGCGCCGCCGGGTACGGCGCCTCCGGCGCCAGCCGGTACTCGACCGAGAGCACGGCCAGCCCCAGCGGTTCCACCCATTCACGCAGGACCGTCGGCAGTACGGACCAGGCGTTGCCCATTACCATCGCGCCGCCGTGCAGGTAGTAGAGCAGCGGCAGCGGCCCGTCGAGCCCCGCCGGCCGCGCGCTCACCAGCGTCACGTCCCCCACGCGTAGCTCTTCCACCTCGAAGCGCCCGTCCGCCCGCAGCTCCCCGGCCGTCGGCCGGGGCCGCGAGGCCGCGTCCCGCGCCCGGCGCTCGGCCAGGTTCTCCGGCGTGACCGGCTCCCGCCGGTCCGTACCCAAGGCGGCGACGGCAGCCGCTACTTCAGGGTCGAACGGCGTCGGCCCGCTCACCGGGACACCAGCCGCCTTCGCACCGCCTGGACGACTGCCGTGCCCGTCGCCGCGATCCCCGTGACGCCGAGGAGCAGCAGCGCGGGGTTCACCCAGTCCGGGACGATCTCCTCGCCGTTGCAGACCAGGCTCACGGGCAGCGCGCTGGAGGAGTCGGGCGACACCTTCGACCCCGCGTTGAACCAGCACGCGTCCTCAGGAAAGAGGAATGGCAGGTACGACAGTCCGTACACGTGGACCGCCCCGCCCGCCACGAAGGCCAGCACGGCAACGGCGACGGCCACCCTCGCGGGCGAAGGCCGACGAGCCGGCCGGTCGGCCCGGCGGCTCCGTGACCACCCGACGACCGTGGCCCCCGCCCAGGCCGTCAGGGCCACGACGAGGACCACCATCCCGAAGAGCGTCGCCACGGCGGTCAGCGCCGCCCGATCCGCCCCTCGGCGGCGGCCGTCACGAAGGCCGTGAAGGCCGCCGGGGAGGCGAGGAAGTGGGGGCCGGCGGGGTCCTTGGAGTCGCGGACGGCGATGTGGGCGGCGTCGAGATCGGCGACCTCGATGCACTGCCCACCGGTGTCACCGCTGTACGAGGACTTACGCCAGGTGGCGGAGCCGAGGGGTGCGCACTCGATGCACTCGCCGCCGTTGGGGCCGCTGTACGAGGACTTACGCCACCGTAGGCCCTGGCTGGTGCCCATACCGTTCCTCCATCACGCGTGCGATCAGCGCCGCCGTGTTCTCCCGAGAGAGGGCTGCGCCCTGGAGCCGAGCGTAGCCGACGGCTCGTTCCCTGATCGCTTGAGAATTGGCGGTCATTTGGCCCGACTCATAGTTCTCGGTGTAGAGGATGTCTGGGTCGTCGTCGAAACGCATGAGGGTGAACGAACCGAGCAGTCCCGCGTGTTGGCCAGCCGCGAACGGCAGCACCTGCACCTGGATCCACGGGTGGTCGCAGAAGGTCAACAGGTGCGCGAGTTGGTTCCGCATGATCTCCGGACTGCCGATCTGCCGGTGCAGCACGGCCTCGTCGAGCACGACGCACAACACGGGAGGCTGGTCACGGTCCAGGATGCGCTGACGCTCCATGCGAGCCGCCACTTGCTCGTTGAGCGTGTCCGAGTGATCGATGCTCAGCACCGCACCGGCGTACTCCTCCGTCTGGAGCAGGCCGTAGACCAACTGCGCCTGGTACGTCGAGATATAGGTCGCCCGCGCCTCCATCTCCGCGTACGGCTGGAACCACGTCGGCAGCTGGCTCTTCAGCACCAGCCCGACCAGCCGCGAGAACAGCCCGCCCGTCATCAGCGCCGCGTCGACCCGTTCCGAGAACTCCCGCGTCGGGACCTTCCGCGCCGTCTCGATCTGGCCCACCAGCGAGCCCGTGCAGAAGAGAATTGCCCCCAACTGGTCCTGGTTGAGTTTTGCCTCCTCCCTCAACCGGCGTAATTCGGAGCCGTAGTAGTCCAGCGGCGAGGCGCTGGGGTCGAGGTTGCGGATGTTGGCCACGGCGAGGTCACCCCCAAGCTGACGCGTGCGTGCGTTGCTTCCAGTCCGTAGCCGAGCGTAACGGGAGCGCTCCATTCTGGTGGCGTGAATCACACAACAGACCTCTGCCCTGCGGAAGTTACCCACAGCTACCGCATGGGCTTCACCGTCGGTGAGCACTCCGCCGGTCACATGCGTCGCATCCTCCGCATGTTCCTCACACGGTGGCGGCTCGTCCATCTCGCCGATGCCTCCACCCTGGCGCCTCACCGAGCTCGTCGCGAACGTCGTCCGGCACGTTCCCGGCCGCCGGTGCACCGTCCTGATCCTTCGGGAGCCGTACGGGCTGCGCGTGGAGGTCTCGGACGCCGTGGCGGGCGCGGTGGTCGCGAAGGTGGCCGATCCGCTCGCCGAGAGCGGGCGCGGGCTGGCGCTCGTCGAGGCCGTGACCGACCGCTGGGGATGCGCGGAGGCGGCCGGCGGGAAGACGGTGTGGTTCGAGTGCGACACGTAGCGGGCGGCGGCGCCTGGTCAGGTGCGCGAGGGCCTCGCCGACTACGAGGACTTCGAGGGCGTGACCTCCACCTTCTCCGGCCCGCAGCCGATGCGCTCCGCCTCCGCCGCCACGTACGCGGGCAGCAGCTCGCGGGTGAGCCGGCCCGCGTCCGCGTAGAGGGGCCGGTCCTGCTCCACCATGAACAGCACGCGTCCGGTCTGGCACTCCGCCTGGTACACCGCCCGGGCCTCGTTCACCGTTCCGTAGCCCTTGGTGCCCTTGATCTGCGTCCCGCCGCGCAGCACGTCCTTCACGAACACGTCGGTCAGGCCGCGGTCGACCACCGTCGTCAGCCGCGTCGTGGCTCCCAGGCTCCGGTAACCCGCCTCGCACACGCGCGCCGGGCCGCCGTCGCCGCTCGACCTGGACCAGGTCAGGGACTCGCGCGTACCGGAAGGTGCCTTCAGGTCCTTGAGCCCGCAGAAGGACGTGGCCGAGACGGGGCCCCGGTCGGGGAGCGCGGGCAGGCGGTCGGGGGTGCGGTAGGTGCCGGAGCAGCCGAAGTCGCGCATGACGCCGTTGGCCGCGGCGACGACCGCGCGGGTCAGGGCGGCGCGGTCCTCGTCCTGGTACTCCCACTCGATCTCCAGCGCGGCCCCCATCGAGACGTCGACCACGGTCGCCGCCTCGTTGTCACCGACCGGGCCGGTGCAGCTCTCCGGCAGGGCCAGCCAGGCCCGTTCGGCGGAGGTCATGCCGGGCAGGCCCTCGCCGAGCGGGACCATCCGGGAGGTGAGGAACTCCTGGGGCCACTTGTGCGCGTCGGTGCCGTAGAGGCCGTCGAGGCGGTGGACGCCGACGTTCAGCCGGCGCCTGATCCGGTCGTCCTTGTAGCTGGTGACCCGGCACTCGCCGTACGTCAGGCCGCGGGCGCGGCCGTCGCTCTCCAGGGCCTGCTCCTCGACCTTGGTCTCGCGGTCGCCGAACAGCCCCTTCATCGTCTCCTCGTCGAAGGAGTCCCAGCAGGGAGCGTGGCCGCTCACCAGCGGCAGCGTGTCGGTGCGCCAGGCGACGGTACCGGCACCGAGCAGCGCGCCGACGACGGCGGCGACGGTCGCGGTCCGGGCGGTACGGCTCCGCAGCAGACGGCGCAGGCGGGAGGGCGCGGTGACGGCGGGCGTCTCGTCCGCACCGCGACCGTGGTCACCACCGCCCGTCGTCGTCCCGTCGGTCTTCACGTTGTCGTCGTCGCTCATCGTGCTGCCTCTTCCCCGGCCGCGCACCCGATGCGCTTGCTGACCGACGTGACGAAGTTCCGGAACACCCGCCGGTCGTCCGGCTGCCCGTGTCCCTGCAGACCCGGCCGGATGTCTCCGTAGAAGACCGTTTCCCGCCCGTCGCACGTGGCGCGCACCAGCCCCTTGTCGGCGCCCTCGGGCAGGCCCGTGAACAGCGCCACCAGGCGCGGCTCGCCGGCCATCACGAACTGGGCGGCGGGCTCGTCGGGAAGCCGGCGGGCGCTGAACCACGCCGAGCAGGTCTGGAGCCGGTCCCCGACCGTGCCCACCTGCTGCTCGTAGTCGGCGCTCCTGTCGTAGGTGAAGGTCACGCCCGGTATCCGGCACAAGGGTGTGTCGGCGTTGGAGCTCCGCTCCGCGACCTTCACCATCGGGGAGGTGATGCGCATCGCCTCCTCCGGCGCGCAACCCGCCTTCTTCATGAGCAGGTTGGCCGCGTCGACGAGCAAGCGGCCGACGGCCGACCGTGTTCCCATGGTGAAGCCCTCGCTCCGGACCGTCACCGCCACCGGCCTGCCGTCCGCGTCGCACGCGGCGGGCAGGACGAGCATGCCCCGGTCGCCCGCGACGAGCCCCGGGAGGCCGTCGGGGAGCGGGGACGCGGAGCCGTGGAGGTTCTGGGAGATCCAGCGGCGGCGTTCCTCGGCTCCGGCGGGCACGGTTCCGTACTCCAGCGTGACCTTGCCGTGGTCGTCGTCGCCGTAGTGATGGGGCGGCGAGGCCACCTCCACGGTGCAGGTGGCGTGCGGCCTGCCGGCGGCGGGCGGCGCGGACTCGGTGGCCCACCGCTCGGAGCCGGACTCGGCGATCGTCTCCTCGCCCAGGAACTCCGCGCCGCTGTTCTCCTGCCAGGCGCCCCAGCAGTAGCTGTCCCGGAAGGGCCCCGTGTCCGTGGCCCACAGTCCGATGCCCGCGCCCGAGGCGATCATCGCGCCCGCGATCACGACGGCGAGCACTCCTCGCCTTCGTTTCCGCCTCTCGTCGTCCACGCCGTTCCCCCCTGCGAAGCGTCCACGTCACGGCAAACGCCCCGATGCTACGGTGCCGGGGGCTCCGGGTGGGACGCGGGGCGGGGCATGGGGCACGATGGGCGCCCACACGTCGTACCCACCAGTAGGAGTGGTCCATGGCCGCCACGGAGCCCAGCCCCGAGATTCTCGCCGCCTTCGAGGCGGCCAAGGGCTTCATGCCCGTCAAGGAGGGGCTGGCCCTGTACGAGGCCGCCGCCGAGGCCGCGAAGCTGGGCCTTCCGCTCCTGGAGGTCGGTACGTACTGCGGGCGCTCGACGATCCTGCTCGCGGACGTGGCGCGGCGGGCGGGCACGGTCGCGGTGACCGTCGACCACCACCGGGGCAGCGAGGAGCAGCAGCCTGGGTGGGAGTACCACGACCCGACGGTGGTCGACCCGGAGGTCGGCGTGATGGACACGCTGCCGACCTTCCGCCGGACGCTGCGGAAGGCCGGTCTCGAGGAGCACGTGATCGCGGTCGTCGGCCGCTCCCCGCAGGTCGCGCGGGTGTGGGCCGGGCAGCTGGGCTTCGTGTTCGTCGACGGCGGGCACACGGACGAGCACGCCACGAACGACTACGAGGGCTGGGCCCCGAAGGTCGCGCCGGGTGGCGTCCTCGTCATCCACGACGTCTTCCCGAACCCGGAGGACGGCGGGCAGGCGCCGTACCGCATCTACCTCCGGGCGCTGGAGTCCGGCGAGTTCGAGGAGATCTCGGTCACCGACTCCCTCCGCGTGCTGCGCCGCCGCTCCTAGACGAAGGCGCTCGCCGCCCCCGTGCCCGCGACCGCGCGCGTGAAGGCGTCGGGGTCGTCGAACATGATGTTGTGCCCGGCGCCGGGGACGGTCACCACATCCACGCCGGCGGCCACGAGGCCGTCGGCGCCGGGGAGTTCGCCGCTGAGCCCGCCCTGGAGGTAGACCCGCTCGGCTCGGGACTCCCGGAACATCTCCCGCATCACGGGCTCGGTGCCCCGCACCAGACTCGCGGCCGTGCGGTGCAGCGCGAGCGGGTCCGCCAGGCGCATGGTCGCCGCCCAGGTGGGGCCGACGCGCTCCAGGACGCGGGCGAAGCCGCCCCCCGTGACGAACTCCTCCTCCGTGTACGAGGCGATGCCGCTGCTGCCCGCCGTGGGCGGGGGGAACGGGTCGAGGTTGCCCTCGGTGACGACCAGGCGGCCCACCAGGTCGGGCCTGCGGTGGGCGAGGACGATGGCGACCGCGCCGCCCATGCTGTGCCCCGCGATCACACCGCCGCGCACCCCCGCCTCGTCGAGCGCGGCGGCCAGCGCGTCCGCGTGGTCCTCCAGGGTGTAGCCGAAGTCGGCGGGCCGGTCGCTGATGCCGTGCCCCGGCAGGTCGACGAAGAGGATCCTGCGGCCCGCGAGCTCCGGGCGCGCCGCGATGTGGGCGTGGTAGACGGTCGAGGCGGCACCGAGTCCGTGCACGAACACGGTCGCCGGCCTCTCGCCCGCCCCCACCGGGTCCGCTCCCGCCCCCACCGGGTCCGTACCCGCCTCACCCCGCGCCTCGGTCCACCGGATCATGCTGCCCCGCGCGTCGAATCGTGCCTCACGCACCGTCCGCTCCCCCTCTTTCCCTCTCCGCCTCGGTCTGCCACCGGCGTGGCGACGGCCCGACCATACCTCGCTGACGTAGTACTACGCGACCGATGTACACCGGCGTGCAGCATCGATGCGGGAGAATGCCCCCATGCTGGAACTGTCGATCCTCGGATTCCTCTACGAAGCCCCTCTGCACGGCTACGAGCTGCGCAAGCGCATCACCGCGCTCACCGGGCACGTCCGCCCGGTCGGCGAGTCCACGCTGTATCCGGCGATCAAGCGCCTGGAGAAGGCCGGGCTCCTGGCCCGCGAGACCCGGCAGGGCCCCGCCGCCGCGCCGCGGCACGTCCTCAGCCTCACCGCCGACGGCAGGCGGGAGCTGCGCCGCCGGCTCGCGGAGGCCGAGGGCACCGAGATCACGGACGAGAACCGCTGGTTCACGCTGCTGGCGTTCCTGCGCCACCTGGACGACCCGGCCGCGCAGGCGGCCGTCCTGCGGCGCAGGCTGGCGTTCCTCGAGGAGCCCGCGAGCTTCTTCTACAACGGCGAACGGCCGCTGGCCGCCGAGGAGTTGGACGACCCGTTCCGACGGGGCGTGCTGACGGTGGCCCGGGCCACCAGCACGGCGGAGCTGGCCTGGCTGCGGGCCACGGTCGCCGACCTGGAGGCCGCGCGACCCTAGGGGTGCCCCCACCGGTCATGCCGGGCGCGACGCCCGGCATGACCGACCGGCGGGGGCTCCCTGTCCGTCAGCCGTTCGGCGTCCCGCCCAGGCGGACCACCCAGCGGCGGGAGTTGTCGGAGTCGCAGGTGAACTGGACCATCCGCACGTTGTTGTCGGTCGACCGGCCGCCGGCGACCGTCGCGCACTTGCCCGTCTGGACGTTCACCAGCTTGTAGGAGGTGCCGCCCCACTGTGTCAGGCGCCAGCGGCGCGAGGGGTCGGAGTCGCAGTCGAACTGGACGAGCTGCGTGTTGTTCTCGGTCGACCGGCCGCCGGCGACCGTGGCGCACTTGCCGCTCCTGACGTTCACCAGCTGGTAGGAATCACCGTTCCAGTTGCTGATCCGCCATCGGCGCGACGGATCGGTGTCGCAGTCGAACTGGAGCAGTTCGAGGTTGTTCTGGGCGAGGGTGCCGCCGTTGAAGGTCATGCACTTGCCGGTCTGGAGGTTCCGGAACTGGAAGGTGCCGCCGGAGATCCGGGCTTCCGCGGAGGTGGTGTCCGCCGCGGGGTGGGCGATGGCGGGGACCGGCAGGAGCAGGGTGCTTCCGGCCAGGAGGATCGTCGACGTCGTCAGAAGACGACGGGACCGCGTTTCCTTGCGTAGCCGCATGGGACCGCTCCTCTCGTGCGTTCGAGGTGGTGCTTTCGAGGAGGGAGGGGACGACGGCCGCCTTTGTGCCTTTACCACTATCAGCGGGTCCGGCGACCCGCGCAAACGCGGGGCACCGGACCCGTTGCACCGTCAACCTGTCAGCCGAACAGCGAGGTCACGTAGAGACAGTTGGTGTAGGAGTAGCCCGACTCGATCTTCGCCGTGCTGCCCTTCTTCACCTCCGCCGACGTGCGCGTGCCGTCGCGCTTCTGGAGCATCTGGTAGTCGCCCGGCGGGAGGGTCAGCGTCCGCTTCGGGTACTTCGACGACGGGCCCGAGCAGGCCTTGACCTTGCCGCCCACCGGCAGGATCCCCGGGTACGCCTTGCAGCTGCCGCAGGCCGGGAGGGTGATGCGGCCGGTGACCGGGCCGGTGTAGAGGAGTTCGACCTCGCCCGGGCCGTCGTTGCTCACGACCATGACCATGCCGGAGCCGTCCGACGTGGCGCCCGAGGGGACCTTGTTGCCGGCGGCCGGCGTCTCCTCGGCGATCTCGGCGGCGATCGCGACGTTGCGGGCCTGGGCCGTCTGCGGGCTGTCGGGGTAGGCCTTGACGTAGTCGTTCATCGTCGAGACGGCCTCGGCGTAGTCCTTCTTCTTGAACTGGTCGATGCCGCAGGCGAAGTCGCCGCGCTGGATCGACCGGCCGACGTCCCTGCCGAGCGAGGCGAAGGCCGCGCTCGGCAGCGCGTCGACCGTCGTGTCGAAGCGGCGCAGGTCCTCGGTCGCGGCGCAGGGTGCGACGCCGAGGGACTTGTCACGGGTGCGCAGGGCCTCGCGGAGGGTCGGCTCGACCTTCTGCGCGAAGGGCGACTGCGGGAAGGTCGTGAGCAGCGCGTTGAGGTGCTCGGCCGAGCTGGTCTCCTGCCCGGCGTTGCCGGCCGTGCCGGTGCCGCACTGGAACCACGACTCCGCCAGCGGCTCGTCGGCCCGGCCGGCGATGGTGCCGAGCAGGCCGCGGTCGACCGTCCGCGGCAGGTCGCGCAGGTGCTTGAGGGCCGGGACGGCCTTGCAGTAGTCCTTCTGGCCGTACGGGGCCGAGACCGACGCGTAGTAGGCCTGGAGGCGGTCCGGTACGAGCTTCCCGGCCCGGGACCCGGAGTGCTTCGTGCCGATCCGCTGGTAGGTGTCGAGGGCCGAGCGGTAGCCGGCCTCGGCGCTCGTGAACGCCTGTCCCTCGCCGCCCTTCACCAGCTTGTCGGCCGCGGCGAGCTGCTCCAGGAGCCGCTGCTCCTTCGCCTCGTCGCGGGCCGCGCCGTAGGCGAGGCCGCCGCCGACGGGCACCGCGAACAGCACGAGCGCGAGCGGCACGACCAGGCCCTGGCGGGCCGACGCCCAGGAGGCGAGCGGGGTGCGTCGGGCCCGGCGGGCCGCGTCCAGGGCCGCCAGGAGCAGGAAGAGGCCGTACGCGACGAGCACGCCGACCGGAATGCCGTCGGGGTCGGCGGGCAGGGCCGCGACGAGCAGCGCGACCGTGGCCGCCCAGCAGACCACCGCGCCGATCCACTGGCGGAGCAGGACGTATCCGAGGCCGAGACAGGACAGGTTGAGCAGGCCCGCGGCCACCGCGTTGGGCCACGGCTGCGGCGGGAGCGGCGGCGACGCGGGAGGCACGGCGCCGGGCGCGGCACCCGGCATGGCGCCGAGCGCCATCGTCGGCGTGCCGGGCGACGGCACCGCGTCGTACACCGGCGCGTGCGCGGGCGGCGGTGGCGGGAGCTGGGGCGCCTCAGGCGGCTGCGGCTGCTGAGGCGGCTGGGGCTGCTGGGGCTGCTGAGATGCCTGCGGGGCCTGGGGAGGCACCTGAGGCGGCTGCGATGCCTGGGGCTGCTGAGGTGGCTGAGGCGGCTGCGATGCCTGAGGCTGCTGAGGCGCCTGAGGCGCCTGCGGCTGCTGGGGTGGCTGCTGCTGCGGCTGTGCCGGCTGAGGTGCCTGGCCGCCCGTCCACTCCCAAGGTGATGGGTTTCTTCCGGTGGTGCCGTGGTCGTGATCGTCCCCCGCCACAGGTCCCCCCTAGTGGTCGTCGTGGTTTTCCCCACTTACCCTTCACCCACCCCTCACACACGTGAGGGCCGTTCGGTTCCGCTACGGGCATTCCGGCTCCGGACCGCCTACAGTCGCGGGGTGCCGTACGACCACCGGAAGCTCCTCGCGCTCGCCCTGCCCCTGGCGCTGCCGCTCGCCCTGACGGCCTGCGGCGGCGCCGCCGGGCCGGCCGCGCCCCAGCAGTCCCGTACCGCCGACGCCAAGCCCGGCACCAGCGCCGATGCCAAGCCGTCCGCGAGCGCCACCGCCGCCTCCCCGGGGCTTCCGCTCGCCGGGCGGACCGTCGTCATCGACCCCGGGCACAATCCGGGCAACTTCCGGCATTCCACCGAAATCAACAAGAAGGTGGATATCGGGACCACTCGTAAGGAGTGCGACACCACCGGCACCTCCACGAACGCCGGCTACACCGAGGCCGCCTTCACCCTCGATGTTTCACACCGCCTTCGCGATCTCCTCAAGAAGCAGGGCGCCGAGGTGGTCCTCGTCCACGACGCCGAGCGCCCCTACGGGCCGTGCATCGACGAGCGCGCCCGGATCGGCAACGCCGCCAAGGCCGACGCCGTCGTGTCCGTGCACGCGGACGGCTCGGCCACCGGCAACCGGGGCTTCCACGTGATCCTTCCCGCACGGGTGAGCGGAGGTTCCGCCGACACGGCGACGATCGTGGGCCCGTCCCGTACCCTCGGCGAGGAAATCGTCACGCACTTCGCCCGCGCCACCGGCTCCTCGCCCGCCAACTACATCGGATCCGGCACCGGGTTGGACGTCCGCGACGATCTCGGGGGCCTCAATCTCTCGACCGTTCCCAAGGTCTTCCTCGAATGCGGCAATATGCGTGATCCGAAGGACGCCGCGCTGCTGACCGACGCCGCGTGGCGCCAGAAGGCGGCGCAGGGGATCGCGAACGGCATCGGCGCCTACCTCGAGGGGTAGGACCGGAGGGCGATCGGGCAAACGATAGATTCGCTCCGTACGATGGGGCGCCCCCCGTGCTTCCGCGCCACCCGACGAGACGAACCGACGAAGGACTTCTTACGTGAATATCCGCTCCCTCACCCGAGGCGATGGCGTGTTGATCGGTGCAGCGGTGGTGCTGTTCATCGCCTCGTTCCTCGACGTCTCCGGCTGTGACGCGCCGGACAACATCTGCTCCCAGGTCGAGTCGGCGTTCTCCTGGGAGATGTCGCCGCTCGGCTGGGGCTCCTTCTTCCTCGGCATCGCCGGTGCCGCGCTCGTGGTCCTCTCGCGTGCGCTGCCGCAGCCGCGCAAGGTGGCGGGTCTGGAGCCGGGCCAGGTGGGCGTCGCGTTCGCGATCGCCTCCGCCTGGACGATGCTGATGTGGGTCTTCGAGTCCTCCAACGCCGGCGCCGGCCTGATCCTCGGTGTCATCGCCGCGCTGGTGCTCGCCGCCGCCGCGGTCGCCGGCCCGCTGGTGCCGGCCCTGCAGGGCCCGCTGCTCGGCGCGCCGAAGCCGCAGACCCCGCAGCCGTACGGCATGCAGCCCGGCCAGGGCGGCGTTCCCGGCGGCTACGGCTACCCGGGCGCCCAGCAGCAGCCGTACGGCGCCCAGCCCGACCCGTCGCTCGGCGGCCAGCCCTACGGCGCGCACCCGCAGGCGCACCAGCCGCAGCCGGGCCCGGGTCCGCAGGACGCCGCCCAGCAGCACCAGCAGCCGCAGGCCGCGGCCGCCCCGGCCGGGGACTTCGCCGCGTTCTGGTTCGCGGTCCCGGCCGCCCGTCCGCTGTACGCGGAGGACGGCTCGGCCGCTCCGATCGCCGAGCTCGCTCCCGGCACCTGGTACCTGGCGGTCGAGCAGCGCGGCCAGGCGCTGGTCGCGCAGACGCAGGACGGCCGCCGCGGTGTCCTCCAGGACACCACCGGCATCCAGCGCGGCTGATCGCGGACACCCGCTCCGCACCGACGGCCCCCCGCCCGGATCCCTTCCGGGCGGGGGGCCGTTGCCGTACAGTCCGAGCCTGCGCAGCGAACTGACGAATCGTCAGAAAGGTTCCGTGGCATGCGACTCGGACTCGCCCTCGGCTACTGGGGCCGCGGCCCCTCCCCCGCCCACCTCGCCCTCGCCCGCGAGGCCGAGGAGCTCGGCTACGACTCGGTGTGGACCGCCGAGGCCTGGGGCTCCGACGCCTTCACCGCGCTCACCTGGATCGCCGCCCACACCTCGCGGATCCGGCTCGGCACCGCCGTCGCGCAGATGGCCGCGCGCACGCCGACCGCCACCGCGATGCACGCGCTCACCCTCGACCACCTCTCCGGCGGGCGGATGATGCTCGGCCTGGGGCTGTCCGGGCCGCAGGTCGTGGAGGGCTGGTACGGGCGGCCCTTCCCGCGCTCGCCGCTCACCGCGACCCGCGAGTACATGGACGTGGTGCGCCAGGTGCTGCGCCGCGAGGCGCCGGTCACGCTCGACGGGCGCTACCACCCCCACCCGTACACCGGCGACGACGGCACCGGGCTCGGCAGGCCGCTCAGGCCGATCACCCACCCGCTGCGCGCCGACCTGCCGGTCCTGCTGGGCGCCGAGGGCCCCAAGAACATCGCGCAGACGCTGCGCATCGCCGACGGCTGGCTGCCGCTGTACTGGTCCCCGGGCCGCTGGGCCGAGGTCTACGCCCTGCCGGACACCCTTTCCGGCGCCTTCATGGTGGCGCCGATGGTGCGGGCCCAGGTCTGCGACGACCTCGCCACCGGACTGCTGCCGGTGAAGTACATGCTCGGCTTCTACATCGGCGGCATGGGCCACACGAGCCGCAACTTCCACGCCGACCTGATGGCCCGCATGGGCTACGAGGCCGAGGCCCGGCACATCCAGGAGCTGTTCGCGTCCGGCCGGCGCGAGGAGGCGGTGCGGGCCGTGCCGGACGCCTTCGCCGACGAGATCTCCCTCGTCGGACCGCGCGGGCGGATCGCCGAACGCCTCGCGGAATGGCGCAAGGGCCCGGTGACCGACCTCCTGGTCACGGCACCGGACCCCGTCACGCTGCGGACGCTCGCCGAACTGGTCCTCTGAGGGACCGCCCGGGCCTCAGCCGCCGCTCAGCTGGGACGCGCTCGGCACCTTGTCGACGACCTCGGCGCCCGCGCTCCTCCCCGCGTCCTTCACGCTGTTGATGATGTTCTCGAAGGACCCGATGTCGCCCTCGGTGGCCTCGCCCTTGCGCAGCTTCGTCCCGAGGTCCTTCAGGGACTCGATCCCGGCGCTCAGCGGCGCCACCGCCTTCGACAGCAGGGCGTCGCCCTTGGCGTTGTTCACGGCCGCCTTGAGGCGGTTGTACGTGAAGGCGCCCGCGAGGCCCGCCTTGACCAGCGCGAAGGTCCGGCCGTCCGCGCCCTTCTTGAACTTGCCCGCGCGGTACGGCTTGACGATCCACTGGTACGTGGCGCCCGCCGCCAGGCCCGCGTTCGCCACGAACCGGGTCTTCGCCAGCTTCTGCTGCTCGAAGCTCGCCGAGGCCGAGGCCGTCGGCGTGGAGTCGGCGCTCGTCGACATGCTCTGCGTGCTGTCGCCGCCGCACGCGGCGGTCGTGGCGAGCAGCGCACCGGACAGGAAGAGCGCGACGAGGGCGCGGCGCGCGCGTATGAGGCTGGGCACGGTGGAACCTCCCTGGGGCCCGGGGACTGTGGCGCCAGCCTCGCCCGGGCGCGCGGGGCACGCACCCGGGGTCCGCCAGGGGAGTGAACGGTCAGCCGCAGCAGTCGGGCTCCAGGCCGTGCGGCAGCCGTTCGCCGCCGAAGACGGCGACCGTCGCCTCGTCGCCGCCGAGCGCCGCCACGGCGAGCAGCAGCGAGCCGGCGGTCCAGGTGGTCTGCTCCTCCGGCCAGACGGCCTTGTCGCCCTCGAAGACGTAACCCGTCCAGTAGTTGCCGTTCTCGGCCCGCAGGTGGCCGATGGAGGTGAGGACGTCCAGGGCCCGGTCCGACTCGCCCATCGCCCACAGGGTGAGGGCGAGCTCGCAGCTCTCGCCGCCGGTCACCCACGGGTTGGGCAGCACGCAGCGCACGCCGAGGCCGGGCACGACGAAGTCGTCCCACTTCTCGTCGATCCGGGCCTTCGCGGCGTCGCCGGTGACGGCGCCGCCGAGGACCGGGTAGTACCAGTCCATCGAGTAGCGGGACTTGTCGAGGAAGCGCTCGGGGTGGTTGCGGATCGCGTGGCCGAGCGCGCCGGCCGCCAGCTCCCAGTCCGGCTGCGGCTCCTCGCGCTCCTCGGCGATGGCGAGGGCGCAGCGCAGCGCCTGGTGGATGGAGGAGCTGCCGGTGAGCAGGGCGTCGGTCACGGGGGTGCCGTCGGCCTCGCGCTTCCAGCCGATCTCGCCGCCGGGGCGCTGGAGTCCGAGGACGAACTCGACGGCCGCGTAGACGACGGGCCACATCCGGTCGAGGAAGGCGTCGTCGCCGGTCGACAGGTAGTGGTGCCAGACGCCGACGGCTATGTAGGCGACGAAGTTGGACTCGCGGCCGCGGTCGGTGACGTCCTCGGGGTCGCCGTCGTGGTAGGCCGCGTACCAGGAGCCGTCGGCGTTCTGGTGCCGGGCCAGCCACTCGTAGGCGCGGCGCGCCGCCTCGTGCTCGCCCGCGGTGTCCAGGGCCATGGCGGCCTCGGTGTGGTCCCACGGGTCGAGGTGGTGGCCGCGGAACCACGGTATGGCGCCGTCCTCGCGCTGGACGGCGAGGATGCCGGCGACGGTCGTGGCGGCCTGCTCGGCGGTGAGTACCCCGGGCAGGACGAGGTGCTCCGCCATCCGCTCGGGAAGGGTCACTTGGCGTCGGCCTTCGCGGCGTCGGCGGCCACGGCGTCGGCCCGCGCCGGCTCGGCCTGCGCCGGCTCGGCGTCGGCCTTCGGCAGGTGGGGCTTGGTCGCGTAGGCCACGAAGCTCTTGCCGACGACCGGGTTGAGCAGCTGCTCGGCGACCCGGGTCAGGGCGGGCTTCTTCATGATGTCCCAGACCAGGAGCTTGTGGTACGCGCGGACCGGCAGCGCCTTGTCGTTGTCCACGCCGAAGGCGCACTTGAGCCACCAGTACGGCGCGTGCAGCGCGTGGGCGTGGTGGGTGCCGTACGGCCTGAGGCCGGCCTGGCGCATCTTGGCGAGCAGCTCGTCGGCCTTGTAGATGCGGATGTGGCCGCCCTCGACCTCGTGGTACTCGTCGGAGAGCGCCCAGCAGATCTTCTCCGGGCCGTAGCGCGGGACGGTGACGGCGATCCGGCCGCCGGGCTTGAGGACCCGGACCATCTCGGCGAGCACGCCCTTGTCGTCCGGGATGTGCTCCATGACCTCGGAGATGATGACGACGTCGAAGGACTCGTCGGGGAAGGGCAGGTTGAGCGCGTCGCCCTCCATGGCGGTGGCGCTGGCGCCGGCCGGGGCCTCACCGGCCTCCTTCATCGCGGCGAACCACTTCGCGACCTCGCGGATCTCCTCGCCGTTCTGGTCGAGGGCGACGACCTGGGCGCCGCGCCGGTAGCACTCGAAGGCGTGCCGGCCCCCGCCACAGCCCAGGTCGAGCACGCGGTCGCCGGGGGCGAGCGGGAAGCGGGTGAAGTCGACGGTCAGCACGGAGTCTGCCTTTCAGTGGCGTCGCGGGTCGCGGAGGTGAGGCGGCCGCGGTGTCGTGGGCTCAGTGACGGGGTGCCGCGGCGCGGCCCTGGCGGGCGAGGGCCTCGCGGTAGAGGTCGGCGGTGCCCTGGGCGGCGCGGGCCCAGGTGAAGTTGGCGAGGACCCGGTCGCGGCCGGCCCGGCCGAGGCGGGCGCGCAGCTCCGCGTCGCCGAGCAGCCGCCCGAGCCCCGCGGCGAGCGCGCCCGCGTCGCCGGTGGGCACGGCGAGACAGGTCTCGCCGTCGGCTCCGGCGACCTCGGGGATGGCGCCGCCGGTGGTGGCGACCAGCGGGGTGCCGGTCGCCATGCCTTCGGCGGCGGGCAGCGAGAAGCCCTCGTAGAGGGAGGGGACGCAGGCGACCTGGGCGGAGCGGTAGAGGTCGACGAGCTCGGCGTCGGTGACGCCCTTGACGAACCGGACGGCTCCGTCGAGCCCGTACCGCTCGATGGCCTGGGCGACCGGCCCGTCCTCGGCGCGCTTGCCGACGACGACGAGGTGGGCGTCGGGGTGCTCGGTGCGGAGCTTGGCGAGGGCCTCGATCAGGTAGACCAGGCCCTTGAGCGGCACGTCGGCGCTGGAGGTGGTGACGATCCGGCCGGGCACCTCGGCGACGGACGGGTCGGGGGACCACAGGTCGGTGTCGGCGCCGATGTGGACGACCTTGACGCGGTCCTCGCGGACGCCGAGGTGGTCGACGATCTCCTGGCGGGAGGTGCCGGAGACGGTGAGGACGGACGGCAGCCTGCGGGCGACCCGCTTCTGCATGCGGGTGAAGGCGTACCAGCGGCGGACGGAGGCGCGGCGCTTCCAGTCGGCGGCGGCGTCGAGTTCGAGCTGCCGGTCGACGGTGATGGGGTGGTGGATCGTGGTGACCAGCGGGGCGCCGAGCGCGCGCGGGCCGCCGAGGAGTCCGTAGCCGAGGGTCTGGTTGTCGTGGACGACGTCGAAGTCGCCGCGGCGGGCGGCGAGCATGCGCCGGGCGCGGAGCGAGAAGGTGAGCGGCTCGGGGAAGCCGCCGGTCCACATGGTGGCGACCTCGAGGGCGTCGATCCAGTCCCGGTACTCCTCGCGCTTCGGCGTGCGGAAGGGGTCGGGCTGGCGGTAGAGGTCGAGGCTGGCGATCTCGGTGAGCGGGACGCCCTCGTCGAGCGTGGGGTACGGCTGGGAGCCGATGACCTCGACGCTGTGGCCGAGGCGGGCGAGCTCGCGCGAGAGGTGGCGGACGTAGACGCCCTGACCGCCGCAGAACGGGTTCCCCTTGTACGTGAGGAGAGCGATCCGCAACGGACCGTCACCGCCCGGGCCCGCACCCTGTCGGGGGCTTGCCTCTATGGCCTCCGCGGTCAACTGCGACCCCCTTCGAGCGTGCTTTTCGCGGGAGCGTAACCGCCCGCGCTAATCTAGAACAAGTTACAGACTTGATCCTTCGAGGAGCACAGAATCTACCGGCTGGTAGCGCCGTCGGGAGATCCGGAACAGGTGATTCGCACCACGGCACGGCCACCGTCATACTGTCGCTCCGCCACCGCACGGCACCGCACGGAACGGGACCCCATGAACGCGGAAGACAGACCTGCGTCGCCGCCCCTGACAGAGCGCCAGGAAGCACGCCGCCGGCGCATCCTGCACGCCAGTGCGCAGCTGGCCGGACGCGGCGGTTTCGACGCCGTGCAGATGCGGGAGGTCGCCGAGGCGGCCGGAGTGGCGCTCGGCACGCTCTACCGCTACTTCCCGTCCAAGATCCATCTGCTGGTCGCCACCATGCAGGACCAGCTCCAGCACATGCACACCACGCTG
The DNA here is from genome assembly GCF_042677525.1 of Streptomyces sp. NPDC127114. Taxonomy (NCBI): domain Bacteria; kingdom Bacillati; phylum Actinomycetota; class Actinomycetes; order Kitasatosporales; family Streptomycetaceae; genus Streptomyces; species Streptomyces sp. NPDC127114. The sequence continues at coordinate 133,788 of NZ_JBHXTJ010000008.1, read as the reverse complement.
CGCAAGCGTCCGCCCGCGGGCGAGGACCCGGCCGAGCGGGTGGCCGAGACCCTGATGCGGGCCTTCCGCGCGCTGCAGCGCGAGCCGCAGCTGGCGGACGCGATGGTCCGGGCGCTGACCTTCGCCGACCGGAGCGTGAGCCCCGAGGTCGACACGGTGTCGCGGCTGACGACGGCGATCATCCTGGACGCGATGGGGACGGAGCACCCGACGCCGGAGCAGCTGTCCGCGGTGCGGGTGATCGAGCACACCTGGCACTCGGCGCTGATCACCTGGCTGTCGGGACGGGCCTCGATCGCACAGGTGAAGATCGACATCGAGACGGTCTGCCGGCTGATCGACCTGACCGCGCCCGGGTCCGCGAAGGCACCCGGACGCGGCTGAGGCCGCCGGCGCCGGTGACGCCGGAAGTCCGGGGCTCAGGACTTCTTGTTCTTCTCCAGGTCGGCCTTGAACAGCGCCTCGCACACGGGCGTGCTGTCGCTGGCGATGAACATCACCATCTTCACCGGGCCCATGCTGTGGTCGCTGGCCTTCAGCTGCCAGGTGCCCTTGGTGAGCGTCTGGACCGTCGAGCCGCCCTGGGAGAAGTTCTGGCCGGGCTTCCAGTCGCCCTTGCCGAGGGCCGCGACCGTGTCCGTGTAGGACTTCTTCGGGTCGGCGGCCTTCTTGGCGTCGGCGGTCCAGGAGACCATGCACTTCTCCAGACCGGGCGGAATCTGCTCGCCGGAGGCGTCCTGCACGAAGCCCGCTCCGGTCGCCGCGGTCTCGATCTCGGTCCGCACGGCGTCCGCCGTCAGCTCCTCGCCGCCGGCCTCCGAACCGCCCGTCGTCGAACCGGCCGAGGAGGAACCGCCCGTGGACGAACCCCCCTTGTCCGAGCCGCCGTTGCTTCCGCAGCCCGCGACCAGCAGCACCACACCGGCGGCCGCGGCCGCCACCATCGCCTTGCGCACAACACTCCCAATTCCGCGCGCACAAGGGCCTCTTGCCCCCGTGATCAAGGGAGTAGTTTTGCATATGGGAACCCCTACCCATCGGGGTCGGGGCCGGAGGAGGGACCCGACCGGGCGACGCAGGCGTCCTCGGTGGCCATCAGGCTGATCTGTCCGGTCGCCGGTATGCCGCGGAACTCCGCCACCAGGCTCCAGCCGTCCTTCGTGAAGGTGTGCACGACGTCACCGGTCTCCGTCCTGCCGGACTGCCGCCAGCCGCGCTCGCGGAGTCCGCTCAGCACCGTCTCGTACCGCCGGCTGTCGACCGGCGCGAGCCGCGTGCCGCGGCCCTTGTACATGACCAGGCACTTCGCCCAGGTGTCGGCCGGGGCGGCCTTCGCCAGGGCCTCCCAGGACGGGTCGTCGGGCGGCGCGCCGGCTTCGGTCCTCGCGGCGGTCAGTTCCTCCCGCACCTGTTCCTTGGTGAGCGGTCCGGACTCCCCCGGCCCCTCTCCCGAGCAGCCCGTGGCCGCGAGCGTCACCATCGCGGCCAGGACCACCGCCGTCGCCGTTCTCTTCACGTCCGATCCCCTCCCGACACGGGAGGAGTGTTCCACGCGGGGGACGCGCCCCTAGTCCTCAGGCGGGAACACCGGCTCCCCGCCGTCCGCCAGGGCGATCGAGATCGCCTCCACCGGGCAGCCCTCCGCCGCCGCGAGGATCCGCTCGTTCGCGTCGGACTCCGGGTCGCGCGGGTGGGACTGGCGGGCGGCGTCGAGGCGGAAGCCGTCCGGGGCGTGGTTGACGCACATGCCGGAGCCGATGCACACGCCCCGGTCGACCTCCACGTGCCAGCGGTCGCCCATCACGCCCCACCCGGCCCCTCGTTGCCGGACGGTGCCTCGTTCCCGGACGGTCCCTCGTATCCCGCCGGCAGGTGGATCATCTTGTGCTCCAGGTACTCGGACAGCCCCTCGGGGCCGAACTCCCGGCCGAGGCCGGAGTTCTTGTAGCCGCCGAAGGGTCCGAGCATGTCGAGGCTGAAGGTGTTGACGTTGAAGGTTCCGGTGCGGACCCGGCGGGCGAAGTCGACGCCGTGCTCGACGTCGCCGGTCCAGACGCTGCCGGAGAGCCCGTAGTCGGAGTCGTTCGCGATCCGCAGGGCCTCGTCCTCGTCCTCGTACGGGAGGAGGCAGATGACCGGGCCGAAGATCTCCTCGCGGGCGATCCGCATCGCGTTGTCGACGCCGCCGAAGAGGGTCGGCTCGACGTACCAGCCGCGCTCCAGGCCCGCCGGACGGCCGCCGCCGGCGAGGACCTTGGCGCCCTCGGCCTGGCCGATGCCGATGTAGTCGAGGGAGCGCTGCTGCTGGCGGCGGGCCACGAGCGGGCCGACCTGGGTGGCCGGGTCCAGCGGGTCGCCGACCACGAGCGCGCCGGCCGCGGCCGCGAAGGCCTCGGCGAGTTCCTCGTAGCGGGAGCGCGGGGCGAGGATGCGGGTCTGGGCGACGCAGGCCTGGCCGTTGTTCATCCACGCGGCGGGGGCGATCCCGGCGACGGCCGCCGCCACGTCGGCGTCGGGCAGGACGACGGCGGCGGACTTGCCGCCGAGTTCGAGGGTGACGCGGGTGAGGTTGCGGGAGGCGACCTCCATCACGCGCTTGCCGGCCCCGACCGAGCCGGTGAAGGAGACCTTGTCGACGCCGGGATGCCCGACCAGGTACTCGCTGACCTCCCGGTCCGCCGGCAGGATCGAGAGGACGCCTTCGGGCAGACCGGCCTCGGCGGCGATCTCGCCGAGGATGTAGGAGTCGAGCGGCGACTCCGGCGAGGGCTTGAGGACCACCGTGCAGCCGGCGAGCAGCGCGGGCCCGAGCTTGGCGGCGGCGGTGAACTGCGGCACGTTCCAGGGCACCACGGCCGCCACCACGCCGACCGGCTCGCGCCGCACGAGCAGCGGGCCGAGGACTCCGGAGCGCCGCTCCTCGTACGCGTACTGCCTGGCCACCGTGATCGCCGAGTCCCACACCATCATCGCGCCGAGTGCCTGGGCGAGGACGGACCAGGAGTAGGGCGAGCCGTTCTGGGAGCTGATGGAACGGGCGATCTCCTCGTGCCGTACGGCGATGGCGTCCTTGATCCGCCCGACGACCTCGATCCGCTCCTCCAGCGTCGACCGAGGCCAGGGCCCCTGGTCGAAGGCGCGGCGCGCGGCGGCGACGGCGCGGTCGACATCGGCCTCGGAGGCGTGCGGGACGCGGCCGATGACCTCCTCGGTGTGCGGGGAGATCACCTCGATGACCTCGCTGCCGAGCGGGTCGGTCAACTCGCCGCCGATGAACAGTTTTCCGTGCTCCACAAGCTCGGTCATGACCGACTGCCTCCCGGAACCACGCGTCGATGCCGATACCGCACCGGCGATATCTGACAGTGTTTCAGAACTGATACCAGTTCTAGTTATGCTTGGCCAGACTCGGGAGGGGCGGGCATGACCGGCAGGCGTGACCGGCGCCCCTGTTCTAGACTTTGAGACGGAGCGGAAGAACCCGCGGCCCGCGCGCGTTCCCGGCCGCCGACGTCACCGCTCCTCCCCCGCCCTGAGGAGCTGCCATGCGTACCCTCGCGCGCTCACATCCGCACCGGGCGCGGCGCATCACGGCCGTCGCGGTGTCGGCCGCCGCCGCTTTCGCCCTCACCGCCCCCACCGCCTCGTCGGCGCCCGCGCCGGCCGCGCCGGCCCAGCCCGAGAGCGCCTCGGCCCCGGCCAGGGCACACGAGTCCTTCCTCTTCCAGTACACGTTCAACGGGCACCTGAAGATCGGCGGAGGCAACTTCACCGTCGGCGGCCCGGTCACCCTGTACGTCAAGTACAACAACGGCACGGTCGCCTTCCGCCAGACGGTCACCGCGAAGACGCACTCCATCACCCCCGGCGGCGCGATCTACGTGGAGACGAACATCGCCTCGCCGTGCGCGCCCGGCAACAACGGCTACGCCCGCGCGTACGACCGCACGACGGGCATCTGGTCGCCGCGCCTCCCCGTGCCCATCTGCCAGCGGATCGACTGAGGCAATGACGACCCAGTCGTTCTGACGGAGCGTCAGTTCTCGTTATAGTGCTGCTGCGACCGCCGTACCGGTACGCAGAGACGAGGACGCTCATGACGCAGGTGACCGACGCGGTGACCGAGCACGGCGGGGGCGTCTGGTCGTTGCGGGTGCCCATTCCGGACAACCCGCTCGGACACACCCTGGTGCACGTCCTCGACACCGGCCGCGGGCCCGTGCTCGTCGACACCGGCTGGGACGACCCCGAGTCCTGGGCCGAACTCACCGCCGGACTACGGGCCCTGGGGCTCGCCCCGGCCGACGTCCACGGCGTCGTCGTCACCCACCACCATCCCGACCACCACGGCCTGTCCGGCAAGGTGCGCGAGGAGTCCGGCGCCTGGATCGCCATGCACGCCGCCGACATCGCCGTCGTCCGCCGCACCCGCGACGCCGAGCCCGGGACCTGGCTCGACTACCTGGCCCGCAAGCTCGCCGCCGTCGGCGCGCCCGACGAGCACACCGCCCCGCTGCTCGCCGCCCGCTCCGCCGGCGGCCGGACGCGGACGCTCCCCGGGCTGCGCTCCGCCCTGCCCGACCGCGAGATCGTCCCCGGCGAGCTCCTCGACCTGGCCGGCCGCCGGCTGCGCGCCGTGTGGACGCCCGGCCACACGCCCGGCCACGTCTGCCTCCACCTGGAGGAGGCCCACCCGGCCGGTCTCCCCGGCCACGGCCGGCTGTTCTCCGGCGACCACCTGCTGCCCGGGATCAGCCCGCACATCGGCCTGTACGAGGACCCCGACGAGGCGACGGTGACCGACCCCCTCGGCGACTACCTCGACTCGCTGGAACGGATCGGCCGTCTCGGCGTCGCCGAGGTGCTCCCGGCCCACCAGTACGCCTTCGCGGACGCCGCCGGCCGGGTCCGCGAACTCCTCGCCCACCACGAGGACCGCCTCACCGGCCTCCTCGCCCTGCTCGCCGTGCCGCTCACCCCCTGGCAGCTCGCCGAACGCATGGAGTGGAACCGCCCCTGGGACCGCATCCCGCACGGCTCCCGCAACATCGCCGTCAGCGAGGCCGAGGCCCACGTCCGCCGCCTGGTGAAACTGGGCCGCGCCGAGCCGGTGCCGGGCACGGACCCGGTGGCGTACGTGGCCGTGTGACGCACGGGGCCGGGTCGCGTGCCCGGCCGTGCGGCGCACCTCGCCGTGTGACGTACGTGTACGTGGCCGTGTGACGTACGGCTCCGGGAGGCGCCGGGGCCCGGCCGGTAAAGTGGGCGGTCGTCGTCATGCCCGTACGGGGGGAAGCCGGTGGGAATCCGGCACTGACCCGCAGCCGTGAGCCACCGCGACGGGTGGCGAGTCGGAATGCCCGGTACGGGACGTGAGCGCCGGCACCGTCGAGGAATACGGCGCCGGAGGCTGGCCCCCCGGGGTGCCGGTGTCCGGTGCCCGCAGAGAGGGACCCATGATCAGCGTTCGCCGCGCCGCCGCCGCACTCGCGGCCGGTGCCGTGCTCAGCACCACCGCCGCCGGAGTGGCCGCCGCCGCACCCTCGCCGACCCCCTCGCCCGTCAGGATCCCGGCCGGGCTCTACGGCAAGACCGACCCGACCTACGACGGCGTCTGGCGGCAGTCGCTCGCCTTCCTCGCCCAGCGCACCTCCGGCATCCAGCCCGCCGACCAGGCCGTGGACTGGCTGCTCGGCCAGCAGTGCGCCAACGGCGGCTTCGCCGCGTACCGCACCGACCCGGCGAAGGCCTGCGACGCCAAGACCATGCCGGACAGCAACTCCACCGCCGTCGCCGTCCAGGCGCTCGGCGCGGTGAAGCGCCAGTCCGCCGACCCGGCGAAGACCGAGAAGGCCGTCAAGGCGGGCGTCGCGTGGCTCAAGAGCGTCCAGAACAAGGACGGCGGCTGGAGCTACCTGCCCGGCGGCCCGAGCGACGCCAACTCCACCTCGATCGTCATCGGCTCCCTCGCCGCGTCGAGCGTCCGGCCCGGCGCCGTGAAGTCGGCCGACGGCAAGACCCCGTACGACGCGCTCCTCACCTTCGCCCTGCCCTGCACGGGCGAGGCGGCCGAGGGCACGGGCGGCGAGGCCGCCAAGGGCGCCGGCAGTGAGGCGGCCAAGGCCGCGGCCGGCGGCGCGGGGGCGTTCGCCTACCAGCCCGACAAGAACGGCAAGCTCCTCGCCAACGCCGACGCCACCGCCGCCGCCACCCTGGCCGGCCTCGGCAAGGGCATCACCGCCCGCGGCGCGCAGCCCGAGCAGAAGCCGGTCTGCACCGACCAGCCGGCCAGGCCGACGCCCGAACGGGCCGCCCTCAAGGGCGCCTCCTACCTCGCCGCGCAGCTCGCGGAGACCGGCCACCTCACCGCGCCCCCGATGCCCGGCGCCACCGAGCCCGCCGCACTGCCCGACTACGGCAACACCGCCGACGCCGTCGTGGCGCTCGCCGCCTCCGGCGCGAAGAAGGAGGCCACCGGCGCACTGGCCTGGCTGGAGAAGAACTCCGCGAACTGGGCCGAGACCAGCGGCCCGGCCGCCTACGCCCAGCTCGTCTTCGCCGCGCACGCGATGGACACCGACCCGCGCAGCTTCGGCACCGTCGACCTCCTGGAGAAGCTGAACGCCACCGGCCCCGCGCCCAAGGCCCCCGACAACTCGCAGGCGTCCGCGGGCGCCGACGAGGACGAGGGCGGCTTCGACGTGTGGTGGATCATCGGCATCGGCACGGTCGTCGGCGTCGGCATCGGCTTCCTCCTGAGCGGCCGCAAGAAGTGAGGACCCGGCTCGCCGCGGGCTTGGGCGCCGCGGTCCTGACGCTCGCCGTCGCGGCGCCCGCCGGGGCCGAGTCCGGCTACCGCTACTGGTCCTTCTGGGAGAACCAGGGGGCGGGCGCGGGGGCGAAGTGGGGCTACGCCTCGCAGGGCCCGGCGACCGCCCGGCCCGCCGACGGCGACGTCGTCGGCTTCCGCTTCGCCGTCAGCCGGGACGCCGCCGACGCGACGCGGCCCTCCGCCCTCCCCGACTTCACCCGGATCTGCTCGGGCGTCGGCAAGGAGGCCGGCACGAAGCGGGTCGCCGTGGTCGTCGACTTCGGCGGCACCGAGGACGCGCCGCCCGGCGAGACCCCGCCGAAGCCGGCGGTGCGGACGGACTGCCCGCGGGTACGGGAGGACGCCACCGCCGCGGAGGCGCTGGCGGCGGTCGCCACGCCGCTGCGGTACGACAGCAACGCGCTGCTGTGCGGGATCTCCGGCTACCCGCGGCAGGGCTGCGGCGAGCAGGTCGCCCTGCCGGACACCGACTCCGGGACGAAGCCGCCGCGGACACCCGCGGACGCGCCCTCGACCTCGACGGGCCTGGCGAGCTCTTCGGCCTCGTCGGCCTCGTCGTCCTCGTCGGACACCGGTGGTCCGTCCCTCGGCCTCGTCGCGGGCGGAGCCGCCGTGCTCCTCCTCGGCGCCGCGGGCGTCTGGCAGGCCCGCCGCCGCGGTCGATGACCGCGAGGCCGACACCGGGACCGGCGGCCCGGCTGCGGGCGCCGGAGGCGACGCGCTCCAACGCCCTGCACCCAGGCGCCTGGTGGCTCTGGGCGCTCGGGCTCGCCGTGGCCGCCTCGCGGACCACCAATCCGCTCCTCTTCGGGCTGATCGTGGGCGTCGCCGGCTACGTCGTGGCCGCCCGCCGTACCGACGCGCCCTGGGCCCGCTCGTACGGCGCGTTCGTGAAGCTCGGCCTCTTCGTCGTCGGGCTCCGCGTCCTCTTCTCGCTGCTCCTCGGCTCGCCGATCCCGGGCACGCACCTGCTGTTCACGCTGCCCGAAGTACCGCTGCCCGACTGGGCGCAGGGCATCCGGCTCGGCGGCCGGGTCACGGCCGAGCAGCTGGTGTTCGCGCTGTACGACGGACTGAAGCTGGCCACCCTGCTGATCTGCGTGGGCGCGGCGAACGCGCTCGCCAGTCCCTCGCGGCTGCTGAAGTCGCTGCCGGGGGCGCTGTACGAGGCCGGGGTCGCCGTCGTCGTGGCGATGACGTTCGCGCCGAACCTCGTCGCGGACGTCGTGCGGCTGCGCACCGCCCGCCGGCTGCGCGGCCGCCCCACGGGCGGCGTGCGGGCGCTGCTCCAGATCGGACTGCCGGTGCTGGAGGGCGCGCTGGAGCGTTCGGTGGCGGTGGCCGCGTCGATGGACGCGCGCGGGTACGGCCGTACGGCGCAGGTCCCGCCCGCCGTCCGGCGCACGACGAACGTGCTGACGCTCGGCGGGCTGCTGGGCGTGTGCGCCGGCTCGTACGGGCTGCTGGCCGCGCAGGGCGCCGGGTACGGGCTGCCGCTGTTCGTGGCCGGGCTCGTCGCGGCGGTCGCCGGGCTGCGGCTCGGCGGACGGAGGACCGTGCGCACCCGGTACCGGCCGGACCGCTGGGGCGTGCGGGCGTGGCTGGTCGCGGGTTCCGGCGTGGCGGTGGCGGTCCTGGTGATCCGTACCGGCGCGGCCGTGCCGGAGGCGCTGCACCCCGGCGTCGTACCGCTGGAGGCGCCCGCCCTGCCGGTGTGGCCGGCGGTTTCGGTGCTGGTCGGCCTGCTGCCGGCCTTCGTGGCGCCCGTGCCACCCGTGGCAGGCGAGGTACGAGACGTACATGACGTACATGACGTACGCAAGGAGAGTCAGCGCCCGTGATCCGCTTCGAGAACGTGTCGGTCACGTACGACGGCGAGGCAGGCCCCACCCTCAGGAACGTCGACCTGACCGTGCCCGAGGGCGAGCTCGTGCTGCTCGTCGGCCCGTCGGGCGTCGGCAAGTCGACCCTGCTGGGTGCCGTCTCGGGCCTGGTCCCGCACTTCACGGGCGGCACGCTCGGCGGCCGGGTCACGGTCGACGGGCGGGACACGCGGACGCATCCGCCGCGCGAGCTCGCGGATCTGGTGGGCACGGTCGGGCAGGACCCCCTCGCGCACTTCGTCACCGACACGGTCGAGGACGAGCTGGCGTACGGCATGGAGTCGCTCGGGCTCCCGCCCTCGGTGATGCGGCGGCGCGTCGAGGAGACGCTCGACCTGCTCGGCCTCGCCGAGCTGCGCGACCGTCCGATCGCCACGCTCTCGGGCGGACAGCAGCAGCGGGTCGCGATCGGCTCGGTGCTGACGCCGCACCCGAAGGTCCTCGTGCTCGACGAGCCGACCTCGGCGCTCGACCCGTCGGCCGCGGAGGACGTCCTGGCCGTCCTCCAGCGCCTGGTCCACGACCTGGGCACGACGGTCCTCATGGCGGAGCACCGCCTGGAGCGGGTGGTGCAGTACGCGGACCAGGTCCTCCTCCTGCCGGAGGCGGTCATCGGCCCGCCCGCCGAGATCATGTCCGTCTCCCCGGTCCATCCCCCGGTCGTCGCCCTGGGCCGCCTGGCGGGCTGGGACCCGCTGCCCCTGTCGGTACGGGACGCACGCCGCGCGGCCGGCCCGCTGAAGTCCCGCCTGGCGGGCCTCCTCCCCCGCTCCGCGCCGCCGCCGGGCGTCGCGGACGGCACGCGCCCGCTCACCGCTCCCGACACCGGAGCCACCCCGCCCCGGCCCCCTGCCCGGGCCGAAGGCGGGCGGGGTGGGCGGAACTCGCTGTTCAGGCGGCGGCGTGCGGTGGCCGATCCCTCCACCGCGGCTCCCGCCGGACCCCTCGTGTCCGTCGACCGCCTCGCCGTTCGTCGCGGGCGCGTCGAGGCGCTGCGGGAGGTGACGGTGCGGGTCGGGGCCGGGGAGACGGTCGCGCTCATGGGGCGGAACGGGGCCGGGAAGTCCACGCTGCTCGGGGCGCTCGTCGGCATGGTCGCGCCCACGGGCGGCCGGATCCGGGTCGCGGGGCTCGCCCCGCACACCACCGATCCGCGTGAGCTGATCAAGCAGGTGGGACTGGTGCCGCAGGAACCGCGGGACCTGTTGTACGCCGACACCGTCGCGGCGGAGTGCGCCGCGGCCGACGCCGACGCGGGCGCCGCGCCCGGCAGCTGCCGACAGCTGGTGTCGGAGCTGCTGCCGGGCGTCGCGGACGGCACCCACCCGCGGGACCTGTCCGAGGGCCAGCGGCTGGCCCTCGCGCTCGCCGTCGTCCTGACCGCCCGCCCGCCGCTCCTGCTGCTCGACGAGCCGACCCGCGGTCTGGACTACGCGGCGAAGGCGCGCCTGGTGACCCGCCTGCGGGCGCTCGCCGCCGCGGGGCACGCCATCGTGCTCGCCACGCACGACGTGGAGCTGGCGGCGGAGCTCGCGCACCGTGTCGTGGTCGTCGCGGGCGGTGAGGTGGTCGCCGACGGCCCGACGGCCGAGGTCGTCGTCTCCTCCCCGGCCTTCTCCCCGCAGGTCGCGAAGATCCTCGCGCCGGAGCCGTGGCTCACGGTCGACCAGGTGGAGGAGGCGCTCCGCCCGTGAACGGCTCCCCCGCCACCGGCTCCCTCGCCACCCCCGCCGCACGGCCCATCCGGCTCGGCCCCCGCTCCGTGGCCGCGCTGGCGCTCGTCTCCTTCGTCGGTCTCACCGGCATCTGTTGGCCGCTCTTCGCCGACGCGGACTCCGCCGTCACCGACCACGCCGCCGACGCCCCCTGGCTCTTCGCCCTCGTCCTGCCGCTGCTGATCGCGGTCGTCGTGGCGACCATCGCCGACTGCGGCATGGACGCGAAGGCGGTGGCGATGCTGGGGGTGCTCGCCGCCGTCGGGGCGGCGCTGCGGCCGATCGGTGCCGGGACGGCCGGCCTGGAGCCCATGTTCTTCCTGATGGTGCTGAGCGGCCGGGTCCTCGGCCCGGGCTTCGGCTTCGTCCTGGGCGCGGTGACGATGTTCGCCTCGGCGCTGCTCACGGGCGGCGTGGGGCCGTGGATGCCGACGCAGATGCTGGCCATGGGCTGGTTCGCGATGGGCGCGGGCCTGCTGCCGGGCCCGGCGGGCCTGCGGGGCCGGCGCGAGCTCCTGATGCTCTCCGCGTACGGCTTCCTCGCGGCGTTCGCGTACGGCACGGTCACCAACCTCTACGGATGGGTGACCGTCAGCGGCGGGCAGAACCCGGGCGCGGGCGGGATCTACTTCGTCCCTGGTGCCCCGCCCGCCGAGAACCTGGTGCGCTTCCTCGCGTATGTCCTCGCCACCTCCCTCGGCTGGGACCTCGGCCGCGCCCTGCTCACCGTGGTCCTCACCCTGACCGTCGGCGGCCCGCTCCTGCGAGCCCTCCGGCGGGCCACGCGGCGCGCGAACTTCGAGGCCCAGGTCACATTCGCGGGTCCTGGGAGGGCCCCTCGGGGTGAGGCCCCTCATAGGACCCAGGTCACGTACGAACCGGAATAGTAGCCGGGACGAGCCGCACAAATCGCCCCATACGCGTACGTGACCTGCGGAAACGGGACGGGACCTACGCACGGGTCCCGCCCGGGACCACCAGCCCGGGTCCGAATCCTCCTCGTACAGGGGGTCGTTGCATCGCCGCCGCAGGCCTGTTTGTCTGGTGGACGTCGCCAGGCAGCCGGTGCTCAGCGAGGTTCGCGAAGCACCACGGCAGGCCGGTTCCCCACCAGCTCCCGGACCCCCGGGCTCTGGTTCCGGCATGCCGAAAACGCCCGGCGCGACCATGTCCCCGACGTTAGGTATGACGCTTTGTTCCGCTCGATCGCCACTCGCGCCGTCTCCCGCAAGAAGACCTTCGCCGTCTCCGCCGCCGTCCTCATCGGCGCCTCGGGCGCGGTGCTCGGCAACACGGGTACGGCCTCCGCCGCCACCCCGCAGGAGATCGCCCGACAGATCGTGCCGCCGTCGCAGTTCGCGTCCTTCAGCAAGATCGTCGAGCACGAGTCCGGCTGGAACCACACCGCCACCAACTCCTCCAGCGGCGCCTACGGCCTGGTCCAGGCCCTCCCCGGCTCCAAGATGGCCTCCGCCGGCTCCGACTGGAAGACGAACCCCGCCACCCAGATCAAGTGGGGTCTGGAGTACATGAACGAGCGCTACGGCTCCCCGAACGGCGCCTGGAACTTCTGGCAGACCCACGGCTGGTACTAAGAGTCACCACGCCGCGGCGCGCATCCACCCGCAAGGCCCCGCCCTCCACTCGGAGGGGCGGGGCCTGCGGCGTTTCACACCCCCCGCCGTCAGGCCGCCGACAGCAGCAGCCGCACCTGCGGCCACAGCTGGTCCAGGACCGCCGGGTCGTTCTTGAGCTTGGCCAGCAGCACCAGGCCCTCCAGCTGGGCGACGACCGCCCGCGCGACCTCCGGCCCGGACCGGTCGGCCGGGACGGCGCCCTCCTCGGCGGCCTCGGCGAGGACCGCGGCGACCATCGCGATCTGCTCGTCGAAGATCAGGTCGAGCCGAGCCCGGACGTCCGGCTCCTGGGTGCTGAGCTCCAGGGCGAGGTTGCCGAGGAGGCAGCCGTCGACGCTGCCGGTGGTCTCCCTGACCCGCCGCTGGAGCTCGGCGGGGCCGGCGAGCAGCCGCCGCAGCCGGTCGAGGGCGGGCCCCGGGCCGGTCACGGCCTCGGTCCAGCAGGCCCGCTCGGCGGCCCAGTAGGCGTCGACGACCTCGACGGTCAGGGCCTGCTTCGACGCGAAGAAGTGATAGAAGCTGCCCTTCTTGACCTCGGCCTTCGCGCAGATCTCCGCGACGCCGACGGCGGCGTAGCCGCGGGCCCGCATGAGCTCTCCGGTGGCGTCGAGAAGCCGTTCGCGTGCCGTGCTGGTGCGTCCCATGACCGTGACTATAGAGGATTCCGGCGTTTTAGTTGACCGGTCGTCTAGGTCGTCTACTCTTCTCGACGGCGGCGGGCACGAGGCCCGCCACGACCGAGGAGGCTGTATGCGGCCGGGCCGTCTTGGAGAGCTGCTCTCCCTTGAACTTCCCGTCGTCCAGGGCCCGTTCGGCGGAGGCCTGTCCTCCGTGGAGCTGACCGTCGCGGTCTCGGAGGGCGGTGGCCTCGGCTCGTACGGGGCGCACCACCTCGCTCCCGACGGCATCACCGCCCTGGTGGCCCGGCTGAGGACGGCCACGGACCGGCCCTTCGCCGTGAACCTGTGGGTGCCGCAGGACGGCGAGCCCCGCCCTGACGGCCTCCCGGACCTCACCGCCCACGTCGAACGGCTGCGCCCGTACTACGACGAGCTCGGCGTCGCCGCCCCGACCGCCGCCGACCTCGCGGCCTGGCCGGACTTCAACGAGCAGCTCGACGCGCTGCTCGCCGCCGCCCCGCCGGTGATCAGCCTGGTCATGGGCCTGCCGCCGCGCCGCCTCGTGACGGAGGCGCGCAGGCGCGGCATCGCGTTGATCGGCACGGCGACCACGGTCGCGGAGGCCGTGGCCCTGGAGGCCTCCGGGGTGGACGCGGTGGTCGCCTCGGGCAGCGACGCGGGCGGCCACCGCGGCGCCTTCCTGCGGCCGGTACGGGAGTCCCTGGTCGGCACGTTCTCGCTGGTGCCGCAGGTGGCGGACGCGGTCACGGTGCCGGTGGTCGCCGCGGGCGGCATCGCCGACGGGCGCGGGGTCGCGGCCGCGCTGGCGCTCGGCGCGGACGCGGTGCAGATCGGCACCGCCTTCCTCGCCGCCCGCGAGTCCGGCGCGAGCCCGGTCCACCGCCGGGCGCTGGGCGGTCCGGAGGCCCGTACGACGGTGCTGACCCGACTGTTCTCGGGCCGGACGGCCCGCGGCATCCCCAACCGTTTCGTGCGGGAGATGGCCGCCCACGAGGACCTCGTACCGCCGTATCCGCTGCAGAACGCGCTGATGCTGCCGATCAGACGGGCCGCGGCGGAGCAGGAGCGCGCCGACCGGGTGAACCTGTGGGCCGGCCAGGCCGCCGGACTCAGCCGCCCGGACGTACGGGCGGCCGACCTCCTGGCGGCACTGGTCGCGGAACCGCAGGCCTCTACAGCCGCTGGATGATCGTGCCGGTCGCCAGCGCCCCGCCCGCGCACATCGTGATCAGCGCGAACTCCTTGTCCGTCCGCTCCAGTTCGTGCAGTGCCGTGGTGATGAGCCGCGCTCCCGTGGCGCCCACCGGGTGGCCGAGGGCGATGGCACCGCCGTTCACGTTGACCTTCGCGAGTCCGTCCAGGTCCCGGTCGAATTCCTGCGCCCAGCTGAGCACCACCGACGCGAAGGCCTCGTTGATCTCGACCAGGTCGATGTCCCTGAGCGACATCCCGGCCTTGCCGAGCACGGCCCTCGTCGCGTCGATCGGCCCGTCGAGGTGGAAGTGCGGGTCGGCGCCGACCAGGGCCTGGGCGACGATCCGGGCGCGCGGGCGGAGTTTGAGGGCGCGGGCCATGCGCTTGGAGGCCCACATGATCGCGGCGGCGCCGTCGGAGATCTGGGAGGAGTTGCCGGCCGTGTGGATCGCGGTCGGCATGACCGGCTTGAGCCGGGCCAGCGCCTCCATGCTGGTGTCCCGCAGGCCCTCGTCGCGGTCGACGAGCCGCCACATGCCCTGCCCGGCGGCCTGTTCCTCCTCGGTCGTCGGGACCTGGACGGCGAAGGTCTCGCGCTTGAAGCGTTCCTCCGCCCAGGCGGCCGCCGCGCGCTCCTGGGAGAGCAGGCCGAGGGAGTCGACGCGTTCGCGGGTGAGGCCGCGCCTGCGGGCGATGCGCTCGGCGGCCTCGAACTGGTTGGGCAGGTCGACGTTCCACTCGTCGGGCCAGGGCTTGCCGGGGCCGTGCTTGGACCCGGAGCCGAGCGGGACCCTGGACATCGCCTCGACGCCGCAGCTGATGCCGATGTCGATGACGCCCGCCGCGACCATGTTGGCCACCATGTGGCTGGCCTGCTGGGAGGAGCCGCACTGGCAGTCGACGGTGGTGGCGGCGGTCTCGTACGGGAGGCCCATGGTGAGCCAGGCGGTGCGGGCGGGGTTCATGGACTGCTCGCCGGCGTGGGTGACGGTGCCGCCGACGATCTGCTCGACGCAGTCGGCGTGGATGCCGGTGCGGCCGAGGAGTTCGCGGTAGGTCTCGCCGAGGAGGTAGGCGGGATGGAGGTTGGCGAGCGCGCCTCCGCGCCTGCCGACGGGCGTGCGTACGGCTTCGACGATGACGGGTTCCGCGGCCATGAGCTGGTCCTCTCCTCGCCCGGCGGGGGTGTCCCGGCACCCTTGCCGGTCGACGTCACGTGGAACAGGAACTCGGAACTAGTACGCGTTCTAGTTCTGACTGCAGTCTTATGACTGCTACCGCCGGTACGCAAGGGTCCGGGACGCAACAGTTCCCACCCCTTCTCTTGCCACTTGTAGAACTCGTTACTACCTTTCCCGGCAACTTCTGATGGGCCATCAGATAATGGAGTGTGTTGCCGATGCCCTGTCCCCGTCTCTCCGAAGGGTTCGACGCCACCGACCCCGATCTGCTCCAGAACCGCGTCCCCCACCCCGAGTTCGCGGAGCTCCGGCAGACCGCTCCCGTCTGGTGGTGCGCCCAGCCCCCCGGCGTCACCGGCTTCGCCGACGAGGGCTACTGGGCCGTGACCCGGCACGCCGACGTCAAGTACGTCTCCACGCACCCCGAGCTGTTCTCCTCCAACGAGAACACCGCCGTCATCCGCTTCAACGAGCACATCAACCGGGACCAGATCGAAGTCCAGAAGCTGATCATGCTCAACATGGACCCGCCCGAGCACACCCGGGTCCGCCAGATCGTCCAGCGCGGCTTCACCCCCCGCGCCATCCGCAGCCTGGAGACCGCGCTGCGCGACCGCGCCCGCGCCATCGTCACCGGGGCCAGGGCCGGGGCGGGGCCGGACGGCGCCTTCGACTTCGTCACCAGGGTCGCCGTCGAACTGCCGCTCCAGGCCATCGCCGAACTCATCGGCGTACCCCAGGAGGACCGGGCCCGGATCTTCGACTGGTCGAACAAGATGGTCGCGTACGACGATCCCGAGTACGCGATCACCGAGGAGATCGGCGCCGAGGCCGCCATGGAACTCATCGGCTACTCCATGAACCTCGCCGCCGCCCGCAAGGAGTGCCCGGCCCGGGACATCGTGTCCCAGCTCGTCGCCGCCGAGGGCCATGGCAACCTCTCCTCGGACGAGTTCGGCTTCTTCGTCCTGCTGCTCGCCGTCGCCGGCAACGAGACCACCCGCAACGCCATCAGCCACGGCATGCACGCCTTCCTCACCCACCCCGACCAGTGGGAGCTCTACAAGCGGGAGCGGCCGGCGACCGCCGCCGAGGAGATCGTCCGCTGGGCGACGCCCGTGGTCTCCTTCCAGCGGACCGCCACGCAGGACACCGAACTCGGCGGCCAGAAGATCCGCCGCGGCGACCGCGTCGGCCTCTTCTACTCCTCCGCCAACAACGACCCCGAGGTCTTCGAGAACCCCGAGGTCTTCGACATCACCCGCGACCCGAACCCGCACCTCGGCTTCGGCGGCGGCGGACCGCACTTCTGCCTCGGCAAGTCCCTCGCCGTCAAGGAGATCGAGCTGATCTTCGAGGCGCTCGCCGACGAACTGCCCGACCTCAGCCTCGCGGGCGACCCGCGCCGGCTGCGGGCGGCCTGGCTCAACGGCATCAAGGAGCTCCAGGTCAGGGTGGGTTAGGTCCGGTCCGGCGGATCAGGGTCCTCGGCACACTCCCGTACGCCCGGGAGGCGGGGCGCCACCTCCACGCCCACGCCCCGCCTCCCGCACGCCGCACGCACGTACGCAGCCACGTGGGCACGCACGTACGCGCCTGCGCAGGCATCCGGCACCCGGCACCCGGCACCCGGCACCCGGCACCCGGAGTGGAACCGGAAGATCCGTTCCTGCGTCGCAGCAGGCATGCGGGGGACACACCGAACACCACGAACACGGCGCCTTCTCACCATGCTGGCCGCGCTGCTCGCGCTCCAGCTCGGTTCGCTCGTCGCGCCCGCCTATGCGTGCGGCTGCGGCGCCATGGTCACCAACCGGATGGACCGGATCGGCGTCGACCGGGAGACCTCGGCCGTGCACTGGGACGAGCGCACCGGCACCGAGCGGATCGTCATGCGCTTCACCGTGCACGGCGACGCCGAGAAGGCCGCCTGGATCATGCCGGTGCCGCACCGCGCCGAGGTGACGCTCGGCGACCCGGCGCTCTTCGACGAGCTCGACCGGCTGACCGCGCCCGAGCACCGCGACCGGGACTACTTCTGGCCGCGCGGCGGCGACTGGCCCTTCTCCTGGGGCGAGCTGGACGGCGCGGGCGCCGCACCGCCCGGCAGGGCCGGCGGTCCCGGCGTCGGCGTCGTCGGCCGCGAACGCCTCGGCCCCTTCGACGTGGCCCGGCTCACCGCCACCGACCCGGCCGCGCTCGGCGACTGGCTGCACCGCAACGGCTTCGAGCTCTCCGACCGGCTGGAGGAGGGGCTGCGCCCGTACGTCGAGCGGAAGTGGGAGTACGTCGCCGTCCGCCTCGCCCCGGACAAGCCGGGCGAGACGCTCTACGGCGAACTCGACCCGCTCCGCATCACGTTCACGAACGACCGGCCCGTCTACCCGATGCGGCTCTCCCGGCTCGCCACGACCCCGCAGTCCCTCGGCCTGTACGTGCTCGCCGGCCACCGCACGGAGCCGAAGGACGCCATCGGCGGCGACCGCCCCGAGGTGCTCTTCGCGGGCGGGATCGACAAGCCGACGGGCGCCGTCGCCGAACTCACCGGCCCGGGCCGGGTGTTCCTCACGGCCGTCGACCAGTCCTTCCCCGAGCCCGCCCGCATCGACGGCGACCACGAACTCGTCCGCGCGCCCGCCGACACCCCGTACCGCGAGGTGATCTGGGACGACCGGCTGTGGACGGTCGGCGGCGGCATCCCGGTCTGGCTGCTCACCGTGGGCGGCACGCTCCTGCTGGTCGTGGCGGGCGGGTTCGCGGCGGCGCGGGCGCGAAACGCACGGCCCGCGGCGGGCTCCGGCGGTGTACGTTCGGCTGCATGAGCAATGATCAGGCCCAGTGGACCACTGTCGACCACTATGTCACCGACCTGCTGGCCCCAGCCGACGAGGCGCTGACCGCCGCTCTCGCCGACTCCAAGGCCGCCGGTCTGCCCGAGATCGCCGTCGCCGCCAACCAGGGCAAGCTGCTCCACCTGCTCGTGGCCGCGCAGGGCGCGAAGAACGTCCTCGAGATCGGCACCCTCGGCGGCTACAGCACCATCTGGCTGGCCCGCGCCCTGCCCGCCGACGGCCGGCTCGTCACCCTCGAGTACGACCCGAAGCACGCCGACGTGGCCCGTGGCAACCTCGCCCGGGCCGGCCTCGACAAGACCGTCGAGGTGCGGGTCGGCCCGGCCCTGGACACCCTGCCGCTCCTGGAGCAGGAGGGCGTGGGCCCGTTCGACTTCGTGTTCATCGACGCCGACAAGGTCAACAACCCGCACTACGTCTCCTGGGCGCTGAAGCTGTCGCGGCCGGGCACGCTGATCGTCGTCGACAACGTCGTGCGCGGCGGCAAGGTCGCCACCGAGCACCCGGACGACCCGTCGGTCACCGGCACCCGCGAGATGTTCGAACTGGTCGCGGCCGAGCCGCGGCTGGACGCCACGGCCGTCCAGACGGTGGGCACGAAGGGCTACGACGGTCTGCTGATCGCCCGGGTGGTGGACCCCGCGTAGCCGCCGGGCGCCGCCTATCCTGCCCTTCATGAGCATCGTGAAGATCAACGTCCTGACCGTGCCCGCCGAGCAGCGCGAGGTCCTGGAGCAGCGCTTCGCCTCGCGTGCCGGCGCCGTCGAGGGCTCGGACGGCTTCGAGTGGTTCGAGCTGCTGCGCCCGCTGGAGGGCACCGACCAGTACCTGGTGTACACCCGCTGGCGCAGCGAGGAGGACTTCCAGAACTGGATGAACGGTTCCATGAAGGCCGCGCACCAGGGCACTTCGGCCGCTGCCGGTGCCGGTGAGGGCGGGGCGGAGGGCGAGCGGCCCCGGCCGGCCGCGACCGGGTCGACCCTGTGGTCGTTCGAGGTCGTCCAGCAGGCGTCGCCGAAGAATTGAGCTGCGTCCCAGGTCATGCGCGCCGACAATGGCGCGCATGACCTGGTTCTTCTCTCCTGAGCGCGTCGACACCCCCGACGCCACCGCCCTGCGCCGCGACTACTTCGGCGATGTCGCGGGCCGCTACTACCAGCGCGTCCTGACCGAGGACGAGTACGACCAGGAGATGATCGACGAGGGGCTCGACCTGCTCGCCCCGCCCACCGGCGCCTTCCTCGTCGGCCGCTACGGCGGCGAGCCGGCCGCCTGTGGCGGCCTCGTCCTGCTCGACGCCGAACGCGCCGAACTGACCCGGGTGTTCATCCGCCCCTCCTTCCGCGGCACCGGCGGCGCGAACCTCCTCCTGCGCGGCCTGGAGGACGCGGCCCGCGAGCTCGGCGCCCGCCGCACCGTGCTGAACACCCGCCTCGACCTGGTGGAGGCGCGGGCGCTGTACACGCGCAACGGCTACGCGGAGATCCCGGCGTACTGCACCGGCCCGTACATGGAGATCTGGTACGGCAAGGAGCTCTAGGTCCTGCCCGTCCGCGGCGCCTCACGCGTGGTGGTCGCGGGGCGGCTCCGGCGAGCGGGGCCGTTCCGCGTCCGAGCCGCCCAGCTCGGCCGTCAGCTCCTCGACCAGCTTCACCAGGTCGGTGGGCCGGTCCGGGCCCCACCAGTCGCCGAGCAGCTCGGACAGCGAGTCCTCACGCGCCTTGGCGAGCACTACCGCCGTCTGGGCCCCCTCCTCGGTGAGCACCAGCTGGAGCCCTTCCCTGGCCACCAGCCGCCGCTCCTCCAGCTGCCGGGCGGCCTCGGTGATCGCCCGCAGCGGTACGGGGGTGGCGTCGGCGAGCCGCGCGGGTTCGACGGCGCCGTGGCGGCGTACCCGCAGCAGCAGCCAGCTCGACGCGGGCAGCAGGTCGAGCCCGGCGCGGGCGGTGATCTTCTCGTAGACGGCCTTGCGGCCCTCCCGCGACCCGAGCAACGACAGCGCGCGGGCGCACTCGTCGTACGAGGAGCGCTCGACCGGGTTGGAGGCGAGGGTCTGGCTCGTGTCGGGCGCGGTGACGGAGGCGCGCAGCCGGTCCTCCTTGAGGAACCAGGCGACGACGAAGGCGACGAGGACGACCGGCGCCGCGTACAGGAACACGTCGGTGATGGACGTGGCGTAGGCGTGCAGGACGGCCGGCTGCAGCTCGGGCGGGAGTCCTGCGAGGGCGCGCGGGTCGGCGGCGAGCTGTTCGGGTCCGGTGCCGGGCGGGATGTCCTGGCCGGCGAGGGCGTCCTCCAGTTTGCCGGTGAGCCGGTTGGTGAAGATCGTGCCGAAGATCGCGACGCCGAAGGAGGCGCCGATGGAGCGGAAGAAGGTGGCGCCGGAGGTGGCGACGCCGAGGTCCTCGTAGGAGACGGCGTTCTGCACGACGAGCACCAGGACCTGCATGACGAGACCGAGTCCGGCGCCGAAGACGAAGAAGCAGACGCTCATCTCCCAGGTGGAGCTGGTCTCCGTCAGCCGGTGGAGGAGCAGCAGACCGAGCGCGGTGACGGCGGTCCCGGCGATCGGGAACACCTTCCAGCGGCCGGTGCGGGACACGATCTGCCCCGAGGCGGTCGAGGTGAGGAGCATGCCGACGACCATGGGCAGCATGTGCACGCCGGACATGGTGGGGCTGACGCCCTGCACGACCTGGAGGAAGGTCGGCAGATACGTCATCGCGCCGAACATGGCGAAGCCGACGACGAAGCTGATGACGGAGACGAGGGCGAAGGTGCGGATCCGGAACAGCCTGAGCGGGAGGACCGGTTCGGCGGCGCGCCGCTCTACGCGCACGAACCAGACGAGGAGGACGGCTCCGAGGACGGCGAGGCCGATGATCTGCGGCGAGTCCCAGTCCCAGGTGGTGCCGCCGAGCGAGGCGACCAGGACGAGACAGGTCGCGACCGAGGCGATGAGGAAGGTGCCGAGGTAGTCGATGCGGTGGCGGGTGGTGCGGACCGGGATGTGCAGGACGGCGGCGATGACGAACAGGGCGACGATCCCGATCGGCAGGTTGACGTAGAAGACCCAGCGCCAGGAGAGGTGTTCGGTGAACAGGCCGCCGAGCAGCGGGCCGAGGACGCTGGTGGCGCCGAAGACGGCGCCGAAGAGGCCCTGGTAGCGGCCGCGTTCGCGGGGCGAGACGAGGTCGCCGACGATCGCCATGGACAGGACCATGAGTCCGCCGCCGCCGAGGCCCTGGATCGCGCGGAAGCCGATGAGCTGCGGCATGTTCTGGGCGACGCCGCAGAGCGCCGAGCCGACGAGGAAGATGACGATGGCGCCCTGGAAGAGCTTCTTTCGCCCGTACTGGTCGCCGAGCTTGCCCCAGAGGGGCGTGGCGGCGGTCGAGGCGAGCATGTAGGCGGTGACGACCCAGGACAGGTGCTCCATGCCGCCGAGCTCGCTGACGATGGTCGGCAGCGCGGTGGAGACGATGGTCTGGTCGAGCGCGGCGAGGAGCATGCCGAGCAGCAGCGCGCCGATCGCGACGACGACGGTGCGGCGGCTCTGCCCCTCCCCCGGCACGGGACCGCCACCGGCGTGCGGCGCGCGTACTTCCTGGGCCATGGGCGTCTCCTCCGGTCCGGGCAAGGCCGTGGGGGCTGCGACACCTCCCCATCCTGGGGTGTTTGCCCCGTTCTGGCCTGCGGAGGGGCACAGCTGTTCACCCTGCGGCAGTGACCGGCCTGCATAATCGCTCGGAGTTGACCGGGAGGGGACCCATCGATGTCCGGACACGTCTGTCCCGAATGCGGTGTACACAGACCTGGCTGCGCCTGCGAGCGCGCGCGGGCGCAGGCCGCCGAGCTGGCCGCGGCCGAGGACTTCGACCCGCTGCGCATCCGGCCGTACGTGACGCTGAGCGCCACGGAGGAGGGGACGGCCGTACTGCCGAGGGTGGGCGGGGCTTCGTCGGGGGCGGGGGCTGTTCCGCCGGGGGCGGCGGCTGGGCCGATGCCTGCGGCTGGGCCGATGCCGGTGGGCGGGCCGCTGCCTGCCGAGGGGGCGGTGCAGGCGCAGGCGGTGCCGGGGGCGGCGGGCGGGCCTCTGCCGGCTGCCGGGCCGATGCCCGCGGAGGCGGTGCAGGCGCAGGCGGTACCGGAGGGGCCGGCCGGGGGGCCGGAGACCATGGAGCTCCTGCTGCCCGGGGCGGCGGGGATGGCGCCGACGGGGATGGCGCCGACCGGCGTGACCGAGGTGGCCGGGGCGGCCGGGGCCGGGATGGCCGGGGCGGCGCAGACGGCGGCGTACGAGAACCCGTACGGCGGGCACCAGGTCGGCCACGTGGGTGAGCACGTGGGTGAGCACGCGGGTGACCGTCCGGGCGCCTACGCGGGTGGTTACCCGGAGGCTCCTCCGGTCGGCCACCCGGACGGGTTCTCCCACCCGCACCCGGACGGGATCCCCCGCACCCACCCGGACGGGTTCCCCAACGGCCGTCCGGACGGGTTCCGCCACGGCCATCCGGACGACGACGGTCCCGCGTTGACCCTCGCGTACGCCCCGGACGGGCCTGGGGCCGGGCGGCGCCGCGGGCGGGGTGCGGTGATCGCGGGCATGGTCGCGGCCGCGGTGGTGGGTACGGCCGCCCTGGCCGCCGCGCTGATCGGCGGTGACGACGGCACGGACGACCGGGCCGGCGTCCCGGAGGTCACCACCAGCGCGTCCGAGAACGTGGCCGTGTCCGAGGCGCCGACCACCACTCCCTCCAGCTCGGCGTCCACCTCCGCCGACCCGTCCCCGACATCCGCCTCCGCCTCCGCGTCCGTGTCGCCGTCCCCGACGGCCACCCGGTCCGGGGGCTCGGGCACCGGTCAGGCCGCTCCGTCCCAGACCACGGCCGCGCCGACCCGCCCGAGCGCGACCTCGCCCACCGGCGGGGCCACCGACGGCCCGACGCTCAGCCTCGGCTCCTCGGGCGCGGAGGTGTCGGAGCTCCAGCGCCGGCTGCGGGAGCTGTGGCTCTACGACGGCCCGATCAACGGCTCGTACAACCGGAAGGTGGAACGCGCGGTCGAGCGCTACCAGTCGTACAAGTACATCGAGGAGGACCCGCAGGGCGTCTACGGCCCGTACACCAGGGAGGCCCTGGAGGCGGAGACGGAGGGCTGACCCTAGGCCCCGACCGACCAGGGCGGATTCCGCGATGCGGACGGGATTGGCGGGGCGCGGAGCCGTTTTGTATCGTGGAGGAACAAAGTGGCCCCGCTCGCACTCCCTGACCGGCGGGCGGGACCGCTTCGTACCGTCACGCCTCATCTCCGACCACCCTCCTGGAGATCCCTGATGACCGCCAGCACCCCGGCGTCGCTCACCGCACGTGCCCTCCTGCTCGACATGGACGGCACGCTCGTCAAATCCGACGCCGTCGTGGAGCGCTGCTGGCGGCGCTGGGCGGAGCGGCAGGGGCTGGACCCGGCAGAGGTCCTGAAGGTGGTGCACGGCCGCCAGGGCTACGCCACGATGGCCGTGCTGCTCCCGGACCGTCCGATGGAGGAGAACCACGCCGACAACCGGGTGATGCTCGCCGAGGAGACCGCCGACCTCGACGGGGTCGTGCCGGTGCCGGGCGCACCGGCGTTCATGGCCGCGCTCACGGACGTGCCGCACGCCCTGGTGACCTCGGCCGACGAGGCACTGGCTCGCGCCCGGATGGGCGCGGCGGGCCTGTCGATGCCGGAGACCCGGGTCACCGCGGAGAGCGTCGGCGCGAGCAAGCCGGACCCGGAGGGCTTCCTGAAGGGCGCGGCGGCGCTGGGCTTCGAGCCGGCCGACTGCGTGGTCTTCGAGGACTCCGAGGCCGGCATCCAGGCGGGCCGCGCGGCGGGCATGCGCGTGGTCGGCGTCGGGCCGCGGGCCGCGGCCTTCGCCCCCGACGTCCACGTCTCCGACCTCACGGGCATACGGATCGAGCCGACGGTGGACGGCACGCTGACCCTGACGTTCGCGTAGGCGTGCGCACCGCCGCGGACTGACGCCGCGCGGGTCCGGGACCACGGACCCCCGACCACCGACCCTGTACGCACGCGGCAAGGCGCACGAACACGCGAGCAAGGCGCACGGACCACTCCGCGGCGCCCCTGACCACCGACTCCGCGGCACCCCTGACACCGGCTCCACGGCGCCCCTGACCAACGGCTCCGCGGCGACGCGTCCCTCGTGACGCGCCGCCGCGGAGCCGTTCGCGTACCCGCGCGCATCCACCCACTTCCCCACACACCCTGCCCTCGACGTGCCCAACTCCCGCACGTCCGAGGCATGTCACACCCCTTGATGTGACGTGCACATGTCGCCACTCTGTTACCTGGCGCATCCCTCACGGAAACCAGGCGCCGCCACGATGACCGGGCCACCCGGCGCCCGGGGCCCGGCCCTGACGGCCGGAACCGGTCAAGGTCCCCCCACCACAAGGGAGTTCGCATGCCCGCCGCCCGTGTCTACGCGCGTCGCACAGCAGTCCTCGCCGCCTCCGCCGCCCTGACCGTCACCGGCCTGCTCGCCACCGCCCCGGCGGCCCAGGCCTCTCCCCCCACTCCTGTCACCGCCTCCACCGCCCGCACCTACCTCGCCTCCCTCACGGTGAAGGCGGAAGGTTCCTCCACGGGATACAGCCGGGACCTCTTCCCCCACTGGATCACCCAGTCCGGCACCTGCAACACCCGCGAGGTGGTCCTCAAGCGCGACGGCGTCAACGTCGTCCAGGACTCCAGCTGTGCGGCGGTCAGCGGCAGTTGGTTCTCGGAGTACGACGGCGCCACCTGGACCGTCGCCTCCGACCTGGACATCGACCACGTGGTCCCGCTCGCCGAGGCCTGGCGCTCGGGCGCCAACTCCTGGACCACCAGCAAGCGTCAGGGCTTCGCCAACGACCTGACCCGCCCGCAGCTGATCGCGGTCACGGACAACGTGAACCAGTCGAAGGGCGACCAGGACCCGGGCGAGTGGATGCCGCCGCGCACGTCGTACCACTGCATGTACGCCCGGATGTGGGTGCAGGTGAAGTACTACTACGGCCTCAGCGTCGACTCGGCCGAGAAGAGCGCCCTCCAGTCGGTCCTCAACGGCTGCTGAAAAGGCGGCGACCCGGCCCGCAAGGCCGTCGGGCCCCGCCGGATATGTTGTTGAACTTGCAAGCAATAGTGAGGGGTGCCTAACCTAAGGACCTCGGTTCCCGTCCCCCCACGGCCCGCGCCTTCCGGCACGGGCCAGACCGAAGGAGTCCTTCCCCCATGAACTCGCTTGCGAGCCGCCTCAACCAGGCCCAGCCCTACGCGCTCGGCCTCTTCCGGATCGTCGTCGGCCTGCTCTTCGCCTGCCACGGCGTCGCCTCCCTCTTCGGCTGGATCGGCGGCGCCGACGGCAACGGCGGCACCATCCCGAGCGGCACCTGGCCGGGCTGGTACGCGGCTGTCATCCAGCTCGTCGCGGGCGGCCTGGTCCTGCTGGGCCTGGGAACGCGCGGTGCGGCGTTCATCGCCTCCGGCTCGATGGCGTACGCGTACTTCGACGTCCACCAGTCCCAGGCCCTGTTCCCGCTCCAGAACGGCGGCGAGTCCGCGGCGCTGTTCGCCTGGGTGTTCCTGCTGCTCGTCTTCACCGGGCCGGGCGCCCTGGCACTCGGCGGCCTCTTCGGGACGCGCGGCACGGCCGCGGAGAGCTCGGAGGAGAAGCGGGCGACGACGGTCGCCGCGTAAGAGCGCGGAGTCGGCCGGCAGCCGGAGCGAAGCCAGGCACCGAGGCCGGTGGGGTCTGAGCCGGGCCGAGCCCGAAGTCAGGCCGAAGACCGAAGCCCCGCCGAGGCGGAAGCCTCACCGGGGCCCCAGGCACCGGTGGCCGGCCGGAGCCCGCCGAATCCCGTGTACCGACCGGGGCCGGGGACCGCGTAGGCGGTTTCCGGCCCCGGTCGGCGTCCGGGCACGGGCCGCCGCGTAGGCTCTGGGCCCGTGAACGTGCTCGACGGCACGGGGTGGTCACTGCAGTCGCTGACCGCGGGCCCGTGGATCTACGCGGCGGTGACGACGTCGATCCTCCTCGACGTCTTCCTGCCGGTGCTGCCGAGCGGCATCCTCGTGGTCACGGCCGCCACCGCCGCCTCGGCGACGGCGGCCGGCGGGGAAGCCGCCGCGTACGTCCCGTACGCCCCCGCGCTGCTCCCGCTGCTGCTCTGCGCGGCCACCGCCTCGATGCTCGGCGACCTCGCCGCGTACCACCTGGCCCGGCGCGGCGGCACCCGGTTCGGGCACGCGGTGGCCCGCTCGCGCCGCCTGACCGCGGCGCAGGAACGTCTCGGCGAGACACTCGCGCGGGGCGGCGGACTGCTCGTCGTCCTCGCCCGCTTCGCGCCCGCCGGCCGCTCCGTGGTCTCCCTCGGCGCGGGCGCGACCGGGCGCCGGCTGCGCGACTTCCTGCCGTGGTCGGCGCTGGCGGCCGCGGTGTGGGCGACGTACGGGGTGGGGCTCGGCTGGCTCGGCGGCCGCTGGCTGGGCGCGACCTGGCTCGGCGCCTGCGTGCCGGTCCTGGCGCTCTTCCTGGCGGGCTCGCTCGCGGCCTACGTCATACGGCGTCCGGCTGGGGCTCCGGCTCCGGCGTCCTGACCGGGTGCGCCCCGCGGATCTCCAGGTCGGCGAGAAGGCGCGCGGTGGCCTCGGCCACCTCCTCCACGGCCCGGTCGAACACCTCGCGGTTGTGTGCGGCGGGCGCGCGGAAACCGGAGACCTTGCGCACGAACTGCAACGCGGCGGCGTGGATGTCGTCACCGGTGGCCTCGTGGGGCAGGGCGGGCGGGCGAAGGGTCTTGATGCTGCGGCACATGCCTCCAGTGTGACGCGCCCCACTGACAACGGCCGAGGCCGGCAGGGATCGATCCCCCGGGGCAGGCCCCTCGACCGCCCGCCCCGGAACAGGCTCAGGTCCCCAGACCCCTGCGGCTGCGCGCGTTGATCTCGGCGGCGCGGGCGCGGAGCTCCCGCAGGGGCGTGGCGAGCTGGACGTCGGCGGGGTCGGCCTCCCACTCGCCGCCGCCGTTGACGCATCTGATGAGGAACCGTCCGGCGACGCTGGCGACGTAGAAGCCGACCTGTCCGGTGGCGGCGTCGCGGACGAGGTCACCTTTCTCGGGCACTGACTGCACGCATCCCTCCGTCCATCGGTCCGTCCATCAGTCCGTCCATCGGTCCGTCCATCGGTCGGCCCATCAGTCGGTCCATCCCAGACGGATACACCCAGCGAAGCCGCGGGATCGCCCTCTGTCAACGCATCTCTAGAGATGTCCCCCGAAGGATGGATCACCCGCGCGGGGCGGCCCACCGATGGTCTTCGCCCCCGAGAGGCGCGCCGTAGGGTGTCCCGCAGACGGAAGGGAGTGGTCCACTCATGACTGACCCGGAAAGCGGTCGTCGGCCCAAGTACCAGCGGATCGCCGACGAGTTGAGAACCGCGATCCAGGCGGGCACCTTCGCGCCGGGCGACCGGCTCCCCGGGGAGAACGACCTGATGTCCACCTACGACGTGGCCCGAATGACCGCCCGCCAGGCCCTGTCGGTCCTGCGTAACGAAGGCCTCGCCGAGGCCCGCAAGGGCGCGGGCGTCTTCGTCCGCTCCTTCCGCCCGCTGCGCCGCCGCGGTATCCCCCGGCTCGCCCACGGCCACTGGGGCAGCGGGCGCTCGGTCTGGTCGGCGGACATCGCGGAGGACCGCGCGCTGGTGGTCGACCAGATCGAGGTGACCGCGGCCGCCCCGGCGGGCGCGCGGGTGGCCCGGGTCCTCGGCCTGTCCTCCCCGGACGAGCCGGTGTGCGTCCGCAGCCGGCGCTTCGTGCTCGACGACCGGCCGGTGCTGCTCTCCGTCTCGTACCTGCCGGCCGCGCTCGCCGAGGGCACCGCCATCACGGAACCGGACACGGGCCCCGGCGGCACGTACGCACGCCTCGCCGAACTGGGCCACCGCCCCGTGCACTTCCGGGAGGAGATCCGCTGCCGCATGCCGACGTCCGAGGAAACGGCCCGGCTCTCGCTGGAGTTCGGGACGCCGGTCATCCTGATCGGCCGGACGGCGCTGACGGAGGAGGGAGTCGCGGTCGAACTCAACGAGATGACACTGGACTCGGCGTCGTACGTCCTGGAGTACGACTTCGACGCCTGACGACGAACCCCCACCCGGCCCGCACGCAGGCACCGGCCACCCCGCCGAACGCCATGCCTGCCCGGCGCGAGGAGGACCCCCGGCTCACTTGGTGCCGGCCTCCGCCTCCTCCTGGCGCTGGGCGGGGATCCCGTACTGCTGCAGCTCGGCGTTGACCTGCCCGCCGAGGGTCATGACGTTGAGCGTGGCGGAGTTCTCGCTGGCGATCGCCTTCTCCACGCGCGCGACGAGCGTCGTGAACGCGTCCCGGTCGGACTGCCCGTGGTACGGCCCGACGCGCGCGGCGAAGTACACCCGCTCGTGGCCGAGGAGTTGCTCGGTGGACCGATAGTTCTTCCACTGCTCGCGATAGCGGTACACGCTCTCCAACGACACCGAGGCCACCACGACCAGACTGAGCACGGTCGCGGTCACCCGCGCGAACCCCAGATCCAGGTTCACGAGCACGGGCACGAGCGCTCCGCCGACCACCGAGACGGTCCGCATCCGCAGATGCATCGCCTTCATCCTGGTCGCCTTGCGGTCGTACCACTCCTGATACTGCGCGAGCCGCTCGTCGATGTACGCCTGCGCGGTCATCCGCCCACTGGGCGCCTGCACTTCAGGCGCGTCCCCCACGTCTTCCATGCGCGGAGTACACCGCCCTGTGCGCGAACACGTCAAGCCGTCAAAATCCGCCCCTGAAGACACGTGCGAGCGCCCCCGATTCCCTCACTCCCCGCCTTCATCGTCTTCGCCGCCGCCCAAGGCCTCCAGCAGACGCTGCCTCGCCTGTTCCAGGCGGTCGGCGTAGTCGGGCATGAAGATCTCGACCAGAGTCGTCTCGAGGGTTCCGGAGATCGCGTAGATACCCGACCAGACCGCTCTGTCCGGGACGATGGCATCCAGCTTGTCCGACCGCATCATGACGTCGTAGAGCCAGTCGGACAGAACGAATGCCTGATCACGCGTGAGCCGGATGACCACTGGTTCGTCGTCCACGCGGTCACCGTACAGCGAGCGACTTCGCGACCGGACTCGCCATGGATGTGCGTCACGGTCTCGGCATCTGCTCGTCAGCGGCCCTACGGGGCCGGGCAATGACTTCCGCGGCACGCCGGTCAGCTGCGTGCTTCCACCAACACGGGTACCGTGCGCCCGGTCGTGCAACGCATGCCCTCTTGCACGGCTCGCACCCAGACTGCACGGTTTTGTTGAATGCTGCTCGGCACTCAGGTGCCACAAGGGGGAAGGGCGGTAGGCCGTGGGGACCGTGACATCGTGGGCGGAAAGAGCTTTTGGCAGCGCCGCCGGCCGGCTGGCTGACCTGATCCCCGCCAGCCTGGTGCGAGCGCATGACCGGGCCCGCAGCGCGCACGAAGGGGTGCAGACCCAGACGCTGGAGGCGTACGGACACGGGCTGTACGCCGCCCAGTACGAGGAACTGGAAGTCAGCCTCTCCACACTCCCGGGTGCGAGCCCGGTGCGCTCACAAGGCCGCACCTTCATGGTCCTCGGCAACCACATGATCTACCCGTTCCGCTACGCGAAGAAGGACGTCCCCGTCACGGCGGCACGACTACGACGCGCCACCGGCCTGCGTGCCGAGCTGATACGCCGGCATGGCCCCGAGCCCATGCAGCAGTCCTTCGACCTGGGCCTCGACGAACCCGACGAGCCAGACCCGCATCCCGATCTCGCCTTGCTGTCGGAGGACGTGAAGGTGGTCCTCGTCGCCTACGCCTGCTCCATGGCACAGGGCGTGACGCGCATCGAGTGGGGCTCCGCCGAGCTGCGCCGCGAGGACCGCTACCTCATCTGGCACCACCACGAGCCACTTAGCCTGCCGTCACGGTAAGAAGCAGCCACCCCGGCCGCCCTCGCGGCCGACCTGCCACTGCTGGTCGCCGTCGGTCACCCCGAGAAGGACATGCCGAAGGGCGCGGACGGTTTCGAACCGCCGACATCTCTTCAAGGCCGTCAGGGCTGAGGTAGGCGTACCCGGCACCGTGGCCGAGGTTGAGGAAGTACGGCCCAGTGTCGCCGGTGCAGACCAGGGAGGCAGCCTTCAGAAGGGGAGATCGGTGTCGTCGCCACGCTGCGTCTCGACAGCCCGTGGCTGAGGCTGATGCCCGGCGTCACAGAACGCGTACCGCTCCTGCCGGACCTCCAACCTGGCAGTGTCCTGACCCAGTTCGCCAACGCAGCGAACGCCCTCTCCGCCGAGGATGCCCGCCACCACGCCGGGAGCGGAGAATTGATACCTGACAAACTTCATCAGAGCCGCCGGTGAAGCCCTGCCCAGTCGGCGACACCTGTGTCCTGGGTTGCACCGAATAATGCCTGATCGATCGCCGGAATGATCAGTTCTCACTCTCAAATCTCCCTCAGGGCTTCCGCCGTTTGATCGCAGGGTCGCGTCTAGGCGGTTAGGTTTAGCGCGATGGGTCGCCCTGACCAAGCGGCCACAAAGCAGGGGGAATTGAAGTGATGACTCGAAAGCTCTTAGTGGTTTCTGCTACCGCGATAGCCGTTGCGGGAGGAATGAACTCCGCCGCGTCCGCCGAATCCGCTGACCTTGTGCCGATCGAGGAAGGCGTTCTGCAGCCCGGACCGCCACCCGTGGATGATGAGACCGGATTCCTGCCGGCACCTACGGAGGAGGCGGAGCTCCCGCCGGTGTCCAAGCCCAAGGACGGGCCTGACGCCGAGTACTGCCAGCCCAGGAATGTCTACAAACCGACGGCCAACCTGGGTAAGAGTCACTGGGGCATCGGGGCGACCCAGGCCAACTGGAACGACACCCCCAGGACAGCCCGCTCCTGGTTCAAGGCCGAGGTGGGCGGGGAGGTCTCACTCACCTACAGTGGCGAACTGAAGGCCTCCGCAAGCGTCCTCGTCGCGGAGCTTGAGACGAAGTTCGGCGTCGATCTTTCGGTCAAGCTCACCGCGAAGCTCGGCAATGAGATCCAGGTGGACACCCCGGCGAGGAAGACCACTTACGGAAAGTACGGCGTGTGGCGCATGAAGAACAGCGGCACGAGCTACACGATCTACAGCAACTGTCACACCTCGGCGAAGAGCACCGTGACCAGCTTCACGCCGTGGTACGTGGGGTGGTACCTGTGGGAGCGGTAAAGCACCGTTGCGGCCCGTCCTTGGGGCTGAAGGTTGCCATGGCGGGCATCGGAGTAGCGTTCGGTTTCCTCTCCGTCGGCTGCACGGCCGACGAGACAAAAGAAAGCCGGAAACCGGCCACACCGACCTTTTCTCCGCCATCCCCCGTACCCAGCCAGGAAACACCTTCGGGCTCCGTGGAAACGGCCCCGAAGCTCCCAGACGGAACAAGTCTGGCCGAGGTGGCCAATGCCCAGGGCAACAGAGAGGTGGACCTCAAGGGCGGGGTACATAGAGGCCCCCTGGGCATCATCGTCTCGTGCCAGGGCAAGGGCACGGTCAATGTCACCTTCGCCCCGTCCGGGCTGTCATTCCCGCTGAACTGCGTGGAAGGCCAGGTCAACACCACTTACAACCAGATCGAACTCAAGCACGAGCGGACATCCGCCTCTGTGAGCGTGCAGGCGCCCAGTACGGTGCGCTGGGCTATGAGCGTCGGTCAGTAAGCAGTTTCCGTCGGCTGTGGTGCAGGGCTCTGAAGACCGCCGGCCTCCGAGACGTCCACTTCCACGATCTGCGCCACACCGGGAACACCCTCGCCACGACCGGCGGCGCCGCGACGCGTGAGCTCATGCAGCGGATGGGGCACTCGTCGGTGCGGCCGCGCTGATCTAGCTGGCACGACGCCTCTCCCCCGCCTTCCCGGCCGGGGAACGGGCAAGGCCCAGGTTCCCGGTTCAGTACCGGTGACCTGGGCCTCGTCTCACTACCTACTGGTGGGCGCGGACGGTTTCGAACCGCCGACATCTGCTTTGTAAGAGCAGCGCTCTACCCCTGAGCTACGCACCCGTGGAAGGAAACAACAGCGTACATGGCCGACGGGTGGGGACCGCAAACCGATAGGGCGGGGGGGCGGGGTGGTGAACCGGTGGAGGCGTGTCTTCGTCTGTAGCGGGTGGGAGAATGGACCGACCGGGCAGGCGGCGGAGACAGCACGGGGAGAGGGATCGTGGCGGCGAGCGACGGCAGGGGCAGGGCGACGTCCGGGATCACCAGCACGCTCCGGGTCTCCCTCGCGCTCCCGCTCCTGGTCGCCGCGCTGCTGCCGCAGGCCCTCGCCGGCGGCGGGGGCGGCGGGCGGCGGTGGTTCGGCGGGCGGGACGAGAGCCGGCGGGCGGAGGCGCAGGCGGCCAAGGACGCCGCCGCGGCCGCCTTCTACGAGCTCGACACCGCCCAGCGCGGGCTGAAGATCTCCATCGAGACGATCACGGCCGTGGACGACTCCGCCGACGCCCGCCGCGCCGTCGAGGGGTTCGCGGCACTGGGGCGGCGGATCGACGACGTCAGTCATGCGTACATCACTGCTGTCGACGCCCATGATCTCGATCGCGTCGAGCTGGACGCCGCCACCGCCGGCCGGGCCCGCACGGACCTCGAGCGGGCCAAGGCCGAGCTCGTACGGGTCAAGGAGGAGCTCGACCGGTTCGAGCAGGGGCTCGCGCCGCTGCTCGGCCGGGCCGAGACCCAGCTCGCCCGGCTCGCGCCCGCCGTCGAGCGGGCCCGACAGGCGCTCCGCGCCGCGAGCACCGCCCTCGACGCCACCCGCGACGCCGGCTTCCGCGCCGACGACCTCGCCGGCCGGCTCGCCGCACTCGGCCCCGAGCTCACCAGGCTCAACGAAGGGGCCGGGCGCCACGGCGTGAGCGAGACGCTCCAGCGGGCCGACACGGTGCTCCGCGAGGCCGAGGGCGTGCGGGCCGAGGCCGAGCGCCTCCCCGAGCGGGCCGCCGAGATCGACAAGCGGCTCGTGTCCCTGCGGACCCGCGCACAGGCCCTCGCCACCCGCGCCGCCGGCGTCGAGCCGATCCTCTCCGAGCTCCGGCGGCGCTTCGCCGCCGCCTGCTGGCAGGACCTCCAGCACGTGCCCGAGCAGGCCGACACCGCCGCCCGCCAGGCCGAGGAACGGCTCGCCGAGGCCGCCAAGGCCCGCGCCGAGCAGCGCTGGCCCGACGCCACCGCCCTGCTCTCCACCGTCCGCGCCCTCCTCAACACCGCCGACGAGGGCGTCGCCGCGGCCGGAGACCGGCTGCGCCGCCTCAACGCCGTCGCCAAGGACCCCCAGGCCGAGATCGACCGCACCCGCTTCACCGTGCGGGACGCCCAGCGGCTCGCGATGGCCGGGCGGAACACGCCCGACCCCCGCCACGCACGGCCCCTCGACGATGCCGTCGCCCGGCTCGACCGGGCCGTCGGCTCACTCGACAGCGGCCGGCACCCCGACTACTGGGCCTTCCTCACCGAGCTCGAGGCCATCCGCGCGACCGCCGGCCAGGTCGTCGAGCGGATCCGCGAGGAGCGCGGCAGGCCGTGAGCGGCACGCCGTAACCTGGGGCCATGCCTCGTTACGAGTACCGCTGCCGCACCTGCGGAGACACCTTCGAGCTCAGCCGTCCGATGGCCGAGTCCTCCGCCCCCGCCGCCTGCCCCGCGGGCCACGACGACACCGTCAAGCTGCTCTCGGCCATCGCCGTGGGCGGGACCAAGGCCGCACCCGCCGCTTCTGGTGGCGGAGGAGGCGGCGGGTGCTGCGGTGGCGGCTGCTGCGGCTGAGACCGTTGCGGTTGCTGCGGTTGCTCAGCGGTGCGGCTGAGGCTGCTGGGGCCGCTGAGGCTGCTGCCTTGCGCTGCCGCTGAGGCTGCCCCCTCCCTGCGGCTGCTCCCCGCTGCTGCTTCCCCTGCGACTGCTGCCGCTGAGGCTGCTGCCGCCCTGCGGCTGCTGCCGGAGACGCCCCTGGCTGTCCAGGTATCTCAGGACCGCCAGGACCCTCGTACGGACGGTCAGGCCGGGTCCGGGAGCGCGTCGGGCGCGGGCGCGGGCGCGCCGCTGAGCGACGGCGACTGCGACGGCGACGGCGAGGCGTGCGCTCGCGCCGCCGCGCGGAAGCTGCGGACGATCTCCTCGCCCGCCGCCACTCCCCGGTCGGGCAGCGCCGTCACGTGGGGCGCGGTCCAGCCCGAGTCGGCGAGTTCGCCGTGGCCCGGCCGCCAGGCCAGGTCGGCGGCGAGCAGCAGGTCGGCGTCGAGGAGCGAGTCGCCGGCCGCCAGCGTGAGGGTGGCGCCGGTGCGCCGGGCGACCTCGCGCATGGCCGCGCTCTTCGTGAGCGGCTTCGGCACCGCGTAGACCTTGCGGCCCTGCAGCGAGACGGTCCAGCCGCGCTCGCCCGCCCACTCGGTGAAGCGGTCGAGCCAGTCCTGCGGCAGCCGTTCCCGCTCGACGACGAGGTAGGCGAACAGGTCCTCGGCGACGCGGTGCTTGCGCACCCAGGAGAGGTCGGTGGTGGCGGTGAGGTACGCGCGGATCTCGGCGAGCGGCGCGCACGCGTCGCCGACCCTGCGGAGCACCTCGGCGTGCCAGTCCGGGTCGGAGACGCCGTCGACGAGGATGTGGCCGCCGTTGGCGCAGATCGCGTACTTCGGTGCCGGTGCGGGTGCCGTGGCGGTGCCGCCGAGGAGCCGGATGCGCTGGTACTGCTTGCGGGTGCGGGTGGTGGTCGGCACGAAGACCGTCTCGGCGGCGAGCGCGCGCAGTTCGTCGGCGGCGCGCTCGGTCACGTAGGAGAGCGGCTTGGCCTCGTGGACCTCCACGCACAGCAGCCGGGGCGCCTGCGGGTCGGGCATGCCGAGGGCGAGGGCGCCGCTGGAGTAGATGAGGGTGCGGTCGAGGTCGCTGGCGACGAGGACGGTCGCGGCGGTGGCGGATGCGGTCGAGGTCTTCACTGGGACACCACCGCCTTGCCGTCGGCGCCGGTCGCCCCGCGCGTGTACTGGGGGTGGATCAGGCCCACGCAGCTGTACGGGAGTTCGTCGACCTCCTCGACCGGTACGCCGCGCTGCTCGGCGAGCAGCCGTACGTGCGCGAGGTCGGCGGCGCCCGCGCCCCGCTTGGCCAGGATCTTCCACGGCACGCGGCGGAGGAGGACCCGGGTGGTCTCGCCGACGCCCGGCTTGACCAGGTTGACGTCGTGGATGCCGTACTCCTCGCTGATCCGCTCGACGGCGGCCCAGCCCTCCCAGGTGGGGGTCCGGTCGGCGGCGAGGAGTTCCTTGACGTCGGCGTCGACGGTGGCGGCGACCTCGTCGAAGCGGGCGGCGACGGCGTCGAGGAACGCGCCGGAGACGTCGGCGCCGGCGAGCTCACGGTAGAACTTGGCGCCGTGGAAGTCGTGCGGTCCGACCAGGTCGGAGCGCAGCACGGTGCGCGATATCAGGCCGGAGACCGTGGAGTTGAGGCACGCGGAGGGGATGAGGAAGTCCTCGCGGGTGCCGTACGTGCGGACGCAGGAGCCGGGGTCGGCGAGGACCGCGATCTCCGGCGAGAAGCCGGGGAAGTCGCGGAGGGCGTCGGCGAGTTCGCGGGTGATGGCGCCCTTGCCGGTCCAGCCGTCGACGAACACCACGTCGGCCGGGTCGTGGTGCTCGGCGAGCCAGCGCAGGGCGTTGGCGTCGATGCCGCGGCCGCGCACGATGGAGACGGCGTAGTGGGGCAGGTCGAGGCCGTGGCGGGCCTGCGCCCAGCGGCGCATCAGGACGCCGACGGGCGTGCCGGCGCGGGCCAGCGAGACGAGGACCGGGCGCGGGGAACGCTCGGCGAGCACGGTCTCGGTGACGGTGCCGACGGCGCGGGCGACGCGGTCGGCGGAGGCGTCCAGGGCGGCGTGGAACAGCTCCTGGTAGCGCGCGTTGGGCTGGTACTCGACGGGCAGCGACTCGGCGTAGTGCGCGCCGCCGCTCTGGATGGCCTCCTCGCGTTCCTCGGTCGGGGCCTCCAGCCGTACGTCCGAGAGGTCCTGGAGCAGCCAGCCGACCTCCTCCGGAGCGTACGAGGAGAAGGCGGGGCCGCGGAGGGGCTCGGGCAGCATGGAGCTCCTTTCGGGAGCTTCGAGGGCTTCGGGAGCTTGCTTGGAGGTCTGGCCGGCAGCCTGATCGGAAGCCTGCCCGGCGACGTGGTCGGAAACCTGCGAGCCGGCGGTCTGGGCGGAGACCTGCCCGGTGGGGTGGCCGGAAACCTGCGGGCCGGTCTGGGCGGAGACCTGCCCGGCGACGTAGTCGGAAGCCTGCCCGGCGGCCTGGTCGGAGACCTGCGGGCCGGTCTGGGCGGAGACCTGCCCGGGGGCGTGGTCGGTCGTCCCCGGTGTGTAGGACGGGATCACGGCCAGCACGACGTGGGGGACGTGCGCGGCGAGCTGGGCCAGGAGGCCGTCCGGTGCGTGGAGCTGCGGGGTGTCGGCGACGGAGTCGACGACGGCGACGACCGCGTCGAAGCCGCCGCCCGCGACGTTGTAGGCGTAGCGCTCGCCGGACCCGTCGGCGGGTTCGTCGTGCGCGGGGAACACCAGCCGGGTCCGTATCGCGTAGCCCGGGTCGTCGACGGCGAGGACGGGCGAGCGGGTGGTGGTCGAGTAGCGCACGTCGCTCCCGGCCCGTTCGAGCGCGAGCGCGAGCCGCAGCGGCGCGTACATGAGTTCCTCGAAGCCGAGGACGAGCACGCGTCGGGCTCCGCGGAGGGCGTCGGTCAGCCGCTCGGTCATGGCGGGCAGCGCGTCGTTCAGCGCCGCCGCGTGGGCGGTGGTGAAGCCGTGCCGGCCGCCGTCGGGTACGGCGGCGGGCCAGCCGAGCTCGACGCGCACCGGTGCGTTCCCCGGCGTCCGCTGCGGCGGGACCGCGGGGTGGGCGCTCTGGTGGGCGGTGACGAGCGCCTGGCCCTTGGCCAGGACCTCGTCGGGCAGCCGTACGGTGCCGGTCGCACCGGCCACCATGTCGATGCGGGCGCCGATCTCCCGGGCGAAGGCGTCGAGACGGTCCCGGTCGGCCGCCGAGCGCATGTCGACCAGGGCGACGATCACGTACCGCTCGCGGGGGTGCCGGCCGTGCAGGTCGCGGATGGTGTTGAGGACCGTGTTCCCGGTGGAGAACTCGTCGTCGACGAGGACCAGCGGGCCGTCGCCCGCGAGCAGCTTCGGGTCCTCGGGGAGGAGCAGGTGGGAGGTGGCGTGGGAGTGGGACTCCTCGAAGCCGCCGGCGGTGGCGACTCCGGCGACCGGGCGCCGGGTGGAGTGGAGGTACGGGGCGAGGGCGAGGCCGTCGGCGACGCTGTGGCCGAGGCCCGTCGCGGTCTCGGCGTAGCCGAGGACGACGGCCCGGGCGGCCTCCTCGTCGCCGAGCAGTCGCCGGACCCGTACGCCCAGGTCGTGTCCCGCCGCGTACACGACGCCCGGTCGCTGCGGCACGTGCTTGCCCAGCACGTTGGACACCAGCAGGTGGGCCCGCTTGGGGTTGCGGCGCAGTGCGAGGCCGAGCAGGTCGGGCAGCGCCTCGTCGCCGATCAGTTCGACGCCCAGTCGCTCCGCGACCCAGGTTCCGGTCCACACCACGTCGTTGTCGTCCCTTCGTCGGCCGGCGTCAGCCGGCGAGTCCCGCGGTGAGCAGCTCCACGAAGCCGACGTCCTCGCGGGCGACGCCGAAGACCTCGGCGCGCCGCAGGGTCCGCTCGGCCCACGCGCGGTGGGGCTTCACCTCGTTCATCTTGTTGGTGTACGCGGAGCGGAGCACTCCGCCACCGCCTCGTTCCGGCCGCAGGATGTCCTGGGCGTCGCTGAACTCCTCGTGGCTGACCACGGACAACGCGTGCACCGGCACCACGTGGGTGGGGTGGATGCAGGTCTTGCCGAGGAGGCCGTTGGCGCGGTCGAGTTCGATCTCGCGCAGCAGTCCGTCGAGGTCGTGCTCGATGAGCGTGGTGCGCAGGTCCTCGGCGCGGCCCTCCAGGAAGGGGCTGCGGCGCAGCTGTGGCTTGAACATGCGCTCGCCGGGGCGGAAGTACTCCCACACGGGTCCGGTGACGGTGAAGCCGGTGCCGTCGGCGCGGCCGAGGACGTTGACGACGTCGCCGATGACGGCGGCGACGATCTGGACGTCGTAGGCGGTCATGAAGGGCGAGCGGCGCAGGCCGTAGTTGGAGCAGAAGTCGGTGACGCCGAGGCGGAGCGCGAGGATCCGCTCGCGGTACTTCCCGGTGAGGGCGGCGATGCCGGCCAGGGTCTCGGCCCGGGTCTCCAGGTGGAGCAGCTCGGGCGACTCCAGGACGGGCATCGCGAAGAGCCGGCGGCCGCAGTCGCGCTCGGCGACGGCGAGCGCTTCGAGGAAGGGCCGGCCGCGGGTCTCGGTGAACTTGGGAAGTACGAATCCGGACAGCAGTCGAACCGTGTCGCCGAGCCGGGCGACGAGGTCGGTGATCTGCCGCGGTTCACGGACCCGGATGAAGAGCAGCGGCAGCTCGCCCCCGTCGCCTCCGGCCCCGTCGACGGCGTCGTCACCGCCCGCCGGTCCCTCGCCGGCCCCGTCCCGTGCCCCGGTGGACGCGCCCTGTGCGGTGCCCGCCGCGAGGTCGGCGAACTGGCGGACCAGGTTGGCCTCGCCCGCCTCCACCTCGGCGTCGCTGATCGAGTCCTCGAGGCAGAGGACCATCGAGGCCACGCCGCGAGCGCCCTGCTTGCGCACGTCGTCGGCGAGCCTCGGCCGCGTGGCCGGGCTGTAGAGCGTGGCGCCGAGCGCCACGGCGAGCGTGTCCGCGGGCGAGTCCGCCGTGAACACGGCGGGCTCCTGGTGGAACAGCGCGGCTCGCGCGGCGGCCGGGATGTGCCCGAAATGACGCATGTTTCTCCCCCGACTGCCGGAACGGCCCCTGACGACATGTGGCCGGTAATAGTACGTAGGTAAGGGTGTCCGTAGTTCCCCGCGTGCGTGAAGTTCAGGTAACTCGTCCGCATCCGGCCCCCCGCGTTGTCCGGAAGGCGGCCGGGCAGGGAAGATGACGGGCATGACGCACGCGATGCTGAAGGGCTCCAACGTCCCGCTCGACACCGCGGCCGTACGGGCCGTGCTCCGCTGGACGCCGGGATCCGGGGTGCCCGACGTGGACGCCTCGGCCCTGCTGGTGGGTCCGGACGGGCGCGTGCGGTCCGACGAGGACTTCGTCTTCTACAACCAGCCGCGGCATCCCTCGGGTCTGGTGCGCCATCTGGCGAAGCAGCGCGGCCCGGAGGGTCTGACGGACACGGTGGAGGCCGACCTGGGCCGGCTGGACGCCGCGGTCGACCAGGTGGTGATCGCCGCTTCCTCGGACGGCGGCACCTTCCGCGCCGTCTCCGACCTGCGGATCCTGCTGTACGACGCGACGCCGGGCGCGGCTGCCGATCCGCTCGCGGTGTTCGACGTGTCGGCGGAGACCGGCGAGGAGACGGCGATCATCTGCGGCGAGCTGTACCGGCGCGGTGAGGGCTGGAAGTTCCGCGCGGTGGGACAGGGCTATCCGACCGGTCTTGTCGGGCTCGCCACCGACTTCGGCGTGTCGGTGGACGACGCGGCGGAGGGCGGTCCGGCCGCGGAGTCCGGCCCGGACCAGGCCGCCGCTTCGGGCAC
The DNA here is from genome assembly GCF_042677525.1 of Streptomyces sp. NPDC127114. Taxonomy (NCBI): domain Bacteria; kingdom Bacillati; phylum Actinomycetota; class Actinomycetes; order Kitasatosporales; family Streptomycetaceae; genus Streptomyces; species Streptomyces sp. NPDC127114. The sequence continues at coordinate 94,091 of NZ_JBHXTJ010000008.1, read as the reverse complement.
GGACGCGTCCCAGGCCGCCTCCGCGGCCACCGGCTCCGACTCCGGCCAGGATGCGGCGCACGACCCGGACGCCACGGTCGTCCGCGCTCCCGGCGTGCCCTCGACGCCTCCGCCGCCGCCCGTGCCGCCGCAGCCCACGGCGCCTCCGGCTCCGGCACCCGCCTACGGCTATCCGCAGCCGACCGGCGCACCGGCCGGCGCTCCCGCGTACGGCTACCCGCACGCGGCCCCGGAGTTCCGGATGCCGCCGATGGGTCCGCAGTTCGCCAGGCCCTGAGGCGCGGCCGGCGCACGGCCGGTCGCACGGCCGGCCCGCGTGAGGGTCAGGTCTTGGACTTGTAGCCGCGGCCCCACTGCATGCCCCAGCCGTACAGCCGGTCCAGTTCGGCCTGGAAGCCGTACACGAACCGCACCTCGCGGCGGACCATGAGCTCGCCCTTGACGTTGTCGACGGAGAAGACGGCGCAGGAGCGGGCCTGCGGGGCGTCCTCGTCGAGTTCGATCTCGATGCGCGGGCCGTTGCTCGGGTAGAGCGTGACCTTGGCGTGGGTGCGGTCGAAGGCCGGCGTCTGGTCGTAGATGTAGACGAAGAACAGCAGGCGCTTGATCGCGTCGCGGTGGTCGAGGTTGACGAAGATCGTCTCGCCGGAGCCGGAGCCGAACCGGTCGTCGCCGCTGAGCTTCACGTACGGCGGCTCGTTCAGCTCGCCGTAGAAGCCGCCGAGCGGCTGCACCACGCCCCTGCTGCCGTCGGCCAGTTCGTACAGGCAGCCCAGGTCGAGGTCGACGTTGACCATGCCCTGGGTGTGGGCCTGGACCTCCTCGGGCTTGAAGAGCCGGGAGGGGTGGCGGAGGAGACTGGTGGACTGGCGGCGGCGGTCCTCGATGTCGGAGCTCCGCATGCGCCAGGAGAGGTTGACCCGGAGGTTGCCCGTGGCGGCGCCCTGCTTGGTGAGGGAGACCGTCGGACGGCGTCTGGTCAGGTCGATGGAACCGCCGGAGTCCCCCGAGTCGAACGGCTCTCCCCGTCCCGGAAAGAGATTGTCGAAGAAGCCCACGGCTCCGCACCCCCCACGCTCGGTCCACCCCTGTCCTGTGCCGCGCTCACACGCCGCGGGGCGGCCGGGTGCTCCCGGCCGCCCCGCAGTGAAGCGTTCCTCATTGCCGGGGTGGTCACACCCCGTTTGCCTGAGGTGTCACACCCCGGACGTCACTTCGGCCTTGTCGTCCGAGGCGTCAGCTTTTCCCTCGGCCGCCGCGAGCGCCTTGTTGCGGCGGACGGAGGACCAGAAGGACCAGGCGATCAGGGCGACGCCGATGCCGCCGGTGACGATCTCCGGGATCTCGTACTGGATGGTGATCATCAGGACCACGGCCAGGGCGCCGATCGCGTAGTGGGCGCCGTGCTCCAGGTAGACGTAGTCGTCGAGGGTGCCCTGGCGGACCAGGTAGACCGTGAGCGAACGGACGTACATGGCGCCGACGCCGAGGCCGAGGGCCATCAGGACGATGTCGTTGGTGATGGCGAAGGCACCGATGACGCCGTCGAAGGAGAAGGACGCGTCGAGGACTTCGAGGTAGAGGAACATGAAGAAGGCGGCCTTGCCGGCGAGCTGGACCGCCGAAACCTTCTTGCCGCTGCGCTTGGCCTCTTCCTCGGCCTCGTGCTCGCGCTCCTCTTCCTCCTCCAGCTTGTTCTCGAAGTAGCCGGAGAGTCCGCCGACGACGAGGTACGTGATGAGGCCGGCGACGCCGGAGATGAGCACCGTCTGCGCCTTGTCGACGTGCGCGCCGCCGTGCTGGTGGGCCTGGGTCGCGAAGGTCATCGCGGTGATCAGCAGGACGACGAGCGCGATGCAGACCGACAGCATGTCGACCTTGCCGAGCTTGGCCAGCGGGCGCTCGATCCAGCGCAGCCACTGGATGTCACGCTCCTCGAAGATGAAGTCGAGGAAGATCATGAGCAGGAACATGCCACCGAAGGCGGCGATCGACGGGTGCGCGTCGGTGACGAGTTCCTGGTACTTGTCCGGGTTGTTGAACGCCAGGTCGACGGCCTCGATCGGGCCGATCTTGGCGCTGATCGCGACGATCACGACGGGGAAGACCAGACGCATGCCGAAGACGGCGATGAGCACACCGATCGTGAGGAAGATCTTCTGCCAGAAGGCATTCATCTTCTTCAGGATTCCGGCGTTGACCACCGCGTTGTCGAAGGAGAGCGAGATCTCGAGGATGCAGAGGATCGCGACGACTCCGAACGCCTCCCACCCCCCGTAGATCACGCCGGCGACCAGGCCGAGCGCGGTGATCGCGAACGACCAGCCGAAGGTTTTCAGAACCACTGTCTACCTCATCGTGATAAGTACGCGGCTTTACGAAACGTTGACCCCGAAGTCTAGAGCGATGCCCCGAAGGCCGGACGCGTACCCCTGACCCACGGCCCGGAACTTCCATTCGCCGTTGTAGCGGTAGAGCTCCCCGAAGATCATCGCGGTTTCGGTGGAGGCGTCCTCGGAGAGGTCGTAGCGCGCGAGTTCCTGACCGTCCGCCTGGTTCACCACGCGGATGAAGGCATTGGCGACCTGTCCGAAGGTCTGGCCGCGATTGTCGGCCTCGTGGATGGACACCGGAAAAATGATCTTGTCGCAGTGCGCCGGGACCTTGGTGAGGTCGACGATGAGCGACTCGTCGTCGCCGTCGCCCTCGCCGGTGAGGTTGTCACCGGTGTGCTCGACGGAGCCCTCGGGGCTCTTGAGGTTGTTGTAGAAGACGAAGTACTCGTCGCCGAGCACCCGTCCGGACTGGCACAGCAGGGCGCTGGCGTCGAGGTCGAAGGGGGCTCCGGTGGTGGAGCGCGCGTCCCAGCCGAGACCCACGAGCACCTGGGTGAGGTTGGGTGCGGCCTTGGAGAGGGAGACATTGCCTCCCTTGGCGAGCGTGACGCCCATGACGGTGGTTCCTCCCCGGGGTTCTGCGGATGCGCGATGAGGCGCGTCCGGCGCCGCACGGAAGGTGCGGCGCCGGACGGGATGCGGTGCGTCGGCTCAGACGTTGACGCCGAAGTCCTGCGCGATGCCGCGCAGGCCCGAGGCGTAGCCCTGGCCGACGGCGCGGAACTTCCACTCCGCGCCGTGGCGGTAGAGCTCGCCGAAGACCATGGCGGTCTCGGTCGAGGCGTCCTCGGAGAGGTCGTACCGCGCGATCTCGGCGCCGCCGGCCTGGTTCACGACGCGGATGAACGCGTTGCGGACCTGGCCGAAGGACTGCTGGCGGTTCTCGGCGTCGTAGATGGACACCGGGAAGACGATCTTGGCGACATCGGCGGGGACGCCGGCCAGGTTGACCTTGACCTGCTCGTCGTCGCCCTCGCCCTCACCGGTGAGGTTGTCACCGGTGTGCTCGACGGAGCCGTCGGCGCTCTTCAGGTTGTTGAAGAAGACGAAGTCCTGGTCGTTGCGGACCTTGCCCGCCTCGTTCACCAGGATGGCGCTGGCGTCGAGGTCGAAGTCCGTACCGGTGGTGGTGCGGACGTCCCAGCCCAGACCGACGGTGACGGCGGTCAGGCCAGGGGCCTCCTTGGTCAGCGAGACGTTGCCGCCCTTGCTGAGGCTGACTCCCACGAGTCCCTCCATTGGTTTCCAGGGGCAGCGCCCCCAGTCGTGCGTTGGCATCGGATCAACGACTGGATCCTAGTGACGGGTTCCCAGTCGAAACAGACGTTTCGCCCGAGTGTTGGCGGGCGATCCCCCTGGACGGGGCCTCAGAGGGCCGCCAGGGCCTTGGCGTACTCGTCGGTGTCGCGGGCGTCCGGGAGGGCGTTGACGACCGACCAGCGGACCACGCCGGCCCTGTCGAGGACGAAGGTGCCGCGCACCGCGCAGCCCTTGTCCTCGTCGAACACGCCGTACGCGCGGGAGACCGCGCCGTGCGGCCAGAAGTCGGAGAGCAGTGGGAACTCCAGGTCCTCCTGCTCGCCGAAGACGCGCAGGGTGTGGATGGAGTCGTTGGAGACGGCGAGCAGCTGGGTGTCGTCGTTGACGAACTCGTCGAGGCGGTCGCGCAGCGCGCGCAGCTCGCCGGTGCACACACCGGTGAAGGCGAAGGGGTAGAAGAACAGCAGGACGTTCTTCGCGCCGCGGAACGAGGACAGCCGCACGGTCCGGCCGTGGTTGTCCCGCAGCTCGAAGTCGGGGGCCTCGGCGCCGATCTCGATCGCCATCGCTTACGCATCCCTTCGCGGACGGGCCGGCCCTTGGGCCGAAACGGTGAAACCCACCCTAAGGGGAGGGGTGGCCGCGCCCGGCCGGGCCCTGACGCGCGGGAGCCCCCGCCGGGATCGGCGGGGGCTCTGCGCAGCGTAGGGGGATCAGCGCTTCGGAGTGCCGAGGCGGGTGCCCGTCCAGTCCTTGGCGACGCTGATGCTCTTGGTCTGGGAGAGACCAGCGGTCTGCGCGGCATCGTTGATGTCGCTCGGCTCGATGTAGCCGTCGCGGCCCGTCTTCGGCGTCAGCAGCACGATGTGGCCGCTGTCCTCGAGGAGACCGATGGAGTCCACCAGGGCGTCGGTGAGGTCACCGTCCTCGTCACGGAACCACAGCAGCACGACGTCGGCGACGTCGTCGTAGTCCTCGTCCACGAGATCCTGGCCGATAAGGGACTCGATGCCTTCACGGAGATCGAAGTCGACGTCGTCGTCGTAGCCGATCTCCTGGACCACCTGTCCGGGCTCGAACCCCAGCCTCGCCGCCGGGTTGGTCCGCTCCTCCGCGTGGTCCGCGGTCGCGCTCACGGCTTGCCTCCTGCTCATGTATCGGAAAATGCCTCGCCACGCGCGGGCGCGCGGCGCTGGCCGTAGTCCACACGTGCCGGGGCGGATCGCGCAAGTACCCGGCCGATGAGACCGCCGAAACGGTGACGTTTGGGGCCGTCTCGCCGCAACTTCCGGCGAGGACCCGTCGCGCTCCGTGACAAGGCACTCACTCTTCGCCCCGCTTTGTGTGTCTCTGCGGCTTCAGTCTGCCGAACGGACTGGCGGAACGCATGCGCGGGATGGGCGTAAGGTTGCGATTTGACCGGACAAGGCACCCCGCGAGGGTTACCGCTCGGTAAAGATGACGTTTGCCGTCGGCGGGGTACACGATGAACATCCCGGCCCCGGCGGGGTTTCCGTCCCGTGGGCTCCACCGACCAGCGAAGGAACAGCGTGGCTTCCGCATCCGATCGCAACCCGATCATCATTGGCGGCCTTCCCAGCCAGGTCCCGGACTTCGACCCGGAAGAGACCCGGGAATGGCTCGACTCCCTGGACGCCGCCGTCGACGAGCGGGGCCGGGAGCGCGCCCGCTACCTCATGCTGCGGCTGATCGAGCGGGCCCGCGAGAAGCGCGTGGCCGTGCCCGAGATGCGCAGCACGGACTACGTCAACACCATCGCCACCCGTGACGAGCCCTTCTTCCCGGGCAACGAGGAGATCGAGCGCAAGGTCCTCAACGCCACCCGCTGGAACGCGGCCGTGATGGTCTCGCGCGCCCAGCGCCCGGGCATCGGCGTCGGCGGCCACATCGCCACCTTCGCGTCCTCCGCCTCGCTGTACGACGTCGGCTTCAACCACTTCTTCCGCGGCAAGGACGAGGGCGACGGCGGCGACCAGATCTTCTTCCAGGGCCACGCCTCCCCCGGCATCTACGCCCGCGCCTTCCTGCTCGACCGGCTGAACGAGACGCAGCTCGACGCCTTCCGCCAGGAGAAGTCGAAGTACCCGAACGGCCTGTCGTCCTACCCGCACCCGCGGCTCATGCCGGACTTCTGGGAGTTCCCCACGGTGTCGATGGGCCTCGGTCCCCTCGGCGCGATCTACCAGGCCCGGATGAACCGCTACATGGAGGCCCGCGGCATCGCCGACACCTCCAGGTCGCACGTGTGGGCCTTCCTCGGCGACGGCGAGATGGACGAGCCGGAGTCGCTGGGCCAGCTGACCCTGGCGGCCCGCGAGAACCTCGACAACCTCACCTTCGTCGTCAACTGCAACCTGCAGCGCCTCGACGGCCCCGTGCGCGGCAACGGCAAGGTCATCCAGGAGCTGGAGTCGGTCTTCCGGGGCGCCGGCTGGAACGTCATCAAGCTGATCTGGGACCGCTCCTGGGACCCGCTGCTCGCCCAGGACCGCGACGGCATCCTCGTCAACAAGATGAACACCACGCCGGACGGCCAGTTCCAGACGTACGCGACGGAGACCGGCGCCTACATCCGCGACCACTTCTTCGGCGACGACCAGCGGCTGCGGGCCATGGTCGAGAACATGACCGACGACCAGATCCTGCACCTGGGCCGCGGCGGTCACGACCACAAGAAGATCTTCGCGGCGTTCTCCGCGGCCAAGGCCCACAAGGGCCAGCCGACGGTGATCCTCGCCAAGACCGTCAAGGGCTGGACGCTGGGTCCCAACTTCGAGGGCCGCAACGCCACCCACCAGATGAAGAAGCTGACGGTCGACGACCTCAAGGGCTTCCGCGACCGGCTGCACATCCCGATCACGGACAAGCAGCTGGAGGAGGGCCTGCCGCCCTACTACCACCCGGGCCGGAACTCCGAGGAGATCCAGTACATGCACGACCGCCGCAAGGCGCTCGGCGGGTACGTGCCCACCCGCGTGGTCCGCTCCAAGCCGCTGGTGCTGCCGGACGACAAGACCTACGCCGCCGTGAAGAAGGGCTCGGGCCAGCAGTCCATCGCCACCACGATGGCCTTCGTCCGGCTGCTCAAGGACCTGATGCGGGACAAGGAGATCGGCAAGCGCTTCGTGCTGATCGCGCCGGACGAGTACCGCACCTTCGGCATGGACTCGTTCTTCCCGAGCGCCAAGATCTACAACCCGCTCGGCCAGCAGTACGAGGCCGTGGACCGCGAACTGCTCCTCGCCTACAAGGAGTCCCCGACCGGCCAGATGCTGCACGACGGCATCTCCGAGGCGGGCTGCACCGCCTCCCTGATCGCCGCCGGCTCCGCGTACGCCACGCACGGCGAACCGCTCATCCCGGTCTACGTCTTCTACTCGATGTTCGGTTTCCAGCGCACCGGCGACCAGTTCTGGCAGATGGCCGACCAGCTCGCCCGCGGCTTCGTGCTCGGCGCGACCGCCGGCCGCACGACGCTCACCGGCGAGGGCCTCCAGCACGCCGACGGACACTCGCACCTCCTCGCCTCGACCAACCCGGCGTGCGTCGCCTACGACCCGGCCTTCGGCTTCGAGATCGCGCACATCGTCCAGGACGGTCTGCGCCGCATGTACGGCCCCGAGGCCGAGGACGTCTTCTACTACCTGTCGGTCTACAACGAGCCGATCCAGCACCCGGCCGAGCCCGCGGACGTGGACGTCGAGGGCATCCTCAAGGGCATCCACCTCTACCGGAAGGGCGAGACCGGCGCGATCCCCGCGCAGATCATGGCCTCCGGCGTCGGCGTGCCGTGGGCCCTGGAGGCCCAGCGGATCCTCGCCGAGGAGTGGAACGTCCGCGCCGACGTCTGGTCCGCCACGTCCTGGAACGAACTGCGCCGCGAGGCCGTGTCCGTCGAGGAGCACAACCTGCTCCACCCGGACGAGGAGCAGCGCGTGCCGTACGTGACGCGCAAGCTGCAGAGCGCCCAGGGCCCGTTCGTGGCCGTCTCCGACTGGATGCGCTCGGTGCCGGACCAGATCTCCCGCTGGGTGCCGGGCCGCTACACCTCGCTCGGCGCGGACGGCTTCGGCTTCGCGGACACCCGCGGCGCGGCCCGCCGCTTCTTCCACATCGACGCCCAGTCGATCGTCCTCGCGGTCCTCACCGAACTGGCCCAGGACGGCAAGGTCGACCGCTCGGCCCTGAAGCAGGCCGTGGACCGCTACCAGCTGCTCGACGTCTCGGCCGCCGACCCCGGCCCCGCGGGCGGCGACGCCTAGCAGGCCGGGGGCGACCCCTGGCCGGCGGTCGGCGGCGCCTGGCCGACGGCCGGGGACCCCGGTCCCGCGGCCGCGACGCCTGGCGGGTCCGGTCACGCGGCGACGGCAGCAGAGCGCGCACGACCTGCCGAGGACCCGTATCACCTGGTGAGGGCGGTGGGACCGATGGTCCCGCCGCCCTTCGGCGTTCCTTACGATGCCGGGATGAAGGAACGCTGGGAAGAGCGCACCCAGACGCCGCTGCTGCTGCTGGCCGTGGCGTTCGGGATCGCCTACGCCGTACCGATCGTGGCACCGGACGCCGCTCCCTGGGTGCACCGGCTGTGCACCCATGTCGAGTGGGCGGTGTGGGCCGCGTTCGCCCTGGACTACCTCGTACGGCTCGCGCTCGCCCCGGCCCGCTGGGCCTTCGTGCGCAGCCATCCGGTGGACCTGCTCGCGGTGCTGCTGCCGATGGTGCAGCCGCTGCGGCTGCTTCGTGTGGTCTCCACGCTCCTCCTGGTGGGCCGTCGGGCCCGGATGGCCCCGCAGATAACGCTCACCACCTATGTGGCGGGCGCGGTGGTCGGACTGATGATGTTCGGCTCGCTGGCCGTGCTCCATGTGGAGCGGGACGCGCCGAACGGCAACATCAAGACGCTCGGGGACGCGGTCTGGTGGTCCTTCACCACGATGACCACCGTCGGTTACGGCGACCACGCCCCGACCACCGGTCTGGGCCGGGTGCTCGCGGTGGGCCTGATGCTGTCCGGCATCGCGCTGCTCGGTGTGGTGACGGCCAACATCGCCGCCTGGTTCATCGCGCGCTTCGACCGGGACGACGAGGTCGAACGCCGGCAGACCGAGCTGCTGGAGGCGCTGACCCGGGAGGTGCGGGAGCTGCGGGCCGAGGTCGCGCGCCTCTCGGCGCCGCCCTCCGGCACCCCCGACGGACCGGAGCTGCCCGCCCCTATCTCTCCCAGATCTTGAACGCCCGCACCTGGTAGGGCGTCTGCGGCACCCAGGTGCCGCGCCCCGGGTAGGTCTCGAACTCCCCGGTCTCCGCGCATGTCGGGGACTGGTACGTGGTGACCGGCCGGCCCGTGCGGTTGGCCAGGGACTGGGCGCTCGTCCCGGCCGGCAGGGCGACGCAGCTCTCGATGTCGACCGCGGCCAGCTCGTGCGCCTGGGCGCGGCCCTTGAAGTCGGCCTTGGGCCACAGGCACAGCTGGCCCGGACCGCAGGCGCCGAGCACCGTGCCGGTCCCTGCGGCCGGTGCCGCTGCCGGTGCGGCGGCCACGACGGCGGCCGGCGCCGCTGCCGCCACCGGTCCGGCGGCCCTGACGGCTGCCGGGGCCGCTGCCGGGGCGGCGGCGGTCGCTGTGGCCGGTGCCGCGGCGGTCGCCGGGGCCGTGAGCACGGCGGTCAGAACGGCCGCCGCGGCGAGGAACGTCTTCGTGTACATGCAGGTGAACCCCCGTCTCGTAACTCTCCGTAATCACGAGCATGGCGAAGAGATCCGAAGGACGGAAGAGGGGCCGCCCCCGTTCCCACGAACGGGTGACGGCCCCCTACGGGAACCCTGAGAGACGTCAGATGTGCGCCGCGCCCGCGCCCGCCTCCGCGTTCTCGCCGCGCTTGGTGAGCGTGGCGACGAGCGCCGCGACGACGGCCACGACGCCGGCGACGGTGAAGGCCAGGCCCATGCCGTCCATGAACGTGTCGTGGATGACCTTGCCGATGGTCTGGAACAGCTCCGGCGTCATGCCCGGCGCCTTGGCCAGCTCCGGCGGCACCATGCCGAACTCGGCCGCCTGCTCAAGGCGCGGGTCGGCGGGCACCGGGATGCCGGCGTCCTTCCAGTTCTCGGCGAAGGCGCTCGACACCTTCGACGACATGACCGCACCCAGCACCGCCGTGCCGAGCGCGCCGCCGACCTGCATCGCGGCCTGCTGCAGACCGCCGGCCACGCCGGACAGCTCCAGCGGGGCGTTGCCGACGATGACCTCGGTGGCGCCGACCATGACCGGGGCCAGGCCCAGGCCGAGCAGCCCGAACCAGAGCGACATCGCGAGGTTGCCGGTGTCGGCGGTGAGGGTGAGCATGCCGAACATGGCGGCGGCCGTGCAGACCATGCCGCCGACCAGCGGGACCCGCGGGCCGAACTTGGTGATCAGCGCGCCGGCCAGCGGCGAGGAGACGATCATCATGCCCGTCAGCGGCAGCAGCGCGAGCCCGCTGTCGACCGGGCTGAGACCCTTCACGCCCTGGAGGTAGAAGGTCACGAAGAACAGGCCGCCCATGAAGGCGAAGGCCATCAGGACCATGAGGACCACACCGGCCGAGAGCGGCACGGAGCGGAACATCTGGAGCGGGATGAGCGGCTCCCTCACCTTGGTCTCCCAGAGGGCGAAGACCGCGAAGAGGACGACGGCGCCGATCAGACAGCCCCAGGTCCTGCCGCTGCCCCAGCCCCAGGACTCGCCTGCCTTGATGATGCCCCAGATGAGGGCGGCCATCGCGGCGGAGAGCAGCACGATGCCGAGGACGTCGAAGGAGCGCGGGGCGTTCTCGGCGCGGTGGTCCTTGAGGATCACCAGGCCGAGGACCAGCGCGAGGATACCGACCGGCACGTTGATGAAGAAGACCGACTGCCAGCTCTGGTGCTCGACGAGCAGGCCGCCGACGATCGGGCCGCCGGCGGTCGAGGCGCCGATGACCATGCCCCAGATGCCGATGGCCATGTTGAGCTTCTCGGCCGGGAACGTGGCGCGCAGCAGGCCGAGGGCGGCCGGCATCAGCAGGGCGCCGAAGAGGCCCTGGAGCACGCGGAAGGCGATGACGAGGCCGATGGAGTCCGACAGGCCGATCGCGCCGGAGGCGAGGGCGAAGCCGGCGATGCCGATGAGGAAGGTCTGCCGGTGGCCGAAGCGGTCGCCGAGCTTGCCGGCGGTGATCAGCGCGACGGCGAGCGCGAGCAGATAGCCGTTGGTGATCCACTGGACCTCGGCGAGCGACGCCTGGAGGTCTTCCTTGATGGCGGGGTTGGCGATCGCGACGATCGTGCCGTCGAGCGCGACCATCATCACGCCCACGGCCACGGCGAGCAGGGTCAGCCATGGGTGGCCGCGCAGTCCCTTCGCCGGGGCCGCCTCGGGCGCCCGGCCGCCCCCCTGACCCTGCGGGGCCTTTTCCACGGTGATCTGACTAGTCATGCGATCGAGGCTAGTGTCAGTCACTGACAATTGACAAAGCGATTCACGCGCCGGTAACTGTCACGTAGCTCACAGGTACCCTGAGCCGGACGAAGTGGCGAAAAAGCAGCGCGGAGAGGGCCCGACCATGACCGTTCCCGGCCTGCGCGAGCGCAAGAAGCAGCGCACCCGCGACGCGTTGATCCGGGTCGCCCTCGAACTGTTCACCACCCAGGGCTTCGAGCGGACCACGGTCGACGAGATCGCCGACGCCGTCGACGTCTCCCAGCGCACCTTCTTCCGCTACTTCGCCACCAAGGAGGACGTGGCCTTCGCCGTCCAGCAGATGGTGGAGGAACGCTTCGTCCGGGCCCTCGCCGAACGCCCGCCCGAGGAGGGTCCGTTCGACGCGATGCGCAACGCGGTCCTCGGCGCCTGGGACACCATCGGCGAGGCGATCGTCGAGGTCGTGCCCGTCGAGCTGTACCTGCGCACCTTCCAGAGCATCGAGGCGACGCCCGCCCTCCTCGCCGTCCACCTGCGCCGCTCCACGGAGATGGAGGACACCATCGCCCGGCTGATCGCCGAGCGCGAGGGCCTGGACGTGGACGAGGACCCGCGGCCCCGGATCGCGGTGGCCGCGTTCAGCGGCGTGATGCGGGTGACCGGGCAGCTGTGGGGCCGGAGCGAGAACCCCACCCTGGAGTCCATCCGCGCCCTCACCGAGCACTACCTGGACCACCTGGCGCCGGCGCTGGAGCCGCACTGGCGCTAGGCCGTTTCTTTCGGATCAGGGCCGGATAGGCCGCGGCGTCTGGTGCGGTGCATCGCAAGGCGCCGGGGCGTCGCGATAGCGGAGCTATCGGGGCGTTTCGGCAACGCGGCGAGGTGCCGTGCCAGACGCCGCGGACCCGGCCAAGATCCGGAAGAGACGGCCTAGGCCGCCCCTTCCCGATCTCGCCCCGGGCGGGCTCCGGACGTCGCCCCCGAGCGAGCTCCACGTACCGCCACGCACACGCACCGTCACCCCGACACTCCGGGCGGAGTGATCCGCGTCACTCGCCGCACGGGCCTGCCCCGCCGCCCCCTAGGGTGGCGGCCAATGCCTTCCTTCGACTCCTCCCCCACCCTCACCGCCTGGCGGATGCTGCTCGCCCTCGCCGTGGTGTTCGTGCTCCTCGCGACGACCGGGTGGACCACGATCCGGCATCAGCGCACGCCGGGGCCGACGCGGGAGGAGGCGCTCCTCTCGTGGACGCACGACCGGATCGGCCGCCGCGCGCTGCCCGACCCGAAGGCGCCCGCCCGGACGGTCGCCGCGTTCTTCGCCGCGATCGGCCCGGCGCAGGGCGCCCGGCTCGCCGACACCCATCCGTTCGTCGTCGGCAACCTCAACGGCGTCCCCGTCACCCTGCGCTACCGCGCCAACCGGGAGTCCCTGTCCCGCGCCCTGGCCGCCGAGCGCGACCGGGTGGACGACCCGCGGCTCACCGCAGAGGGCCGCCACCAGGCCGTCCGCCGGGTGCACCGCTTCACCAGCCTGATGCGGCCGGGCCGGCAGATCCTCGCCTTCGACCCGACGGGCACGGGGCGGACGGCGGAGGTGCTCGGCGACCTGGAGCGGGCCCGGCGGATCTCGGTGATCGTGCCCGGCGTCGACACCAATCTGCTGACCTTCCAGAAGACCGCCCGCCGCTACTCGGCGCCGGCCGGCATGGCGGACGCCCTGTACGCCGCCGAGCGCCGGGCCGACCCCCGCACCCGTACCGCCGTCATCGCCTGGGCCGACTACACCGCGCCCGTCGGCGTCGGCATCGAGGCCGCCATCGGGCGGCTCGCCGCGAACGGCGCCGTACGGCTCGTCGACCTGACCGCCGCCCTCCCCGGCGACGCCCCGGTCACCCTCTTCTGCCACAGCTACGGCTCCGTGCTGTGCGGCGTCGCCGCGCCCCGGCTGCCCGCCCGGGTCACCGACCTGGTCGTGGCCGGCAGCCCCGGCATGCGGGCCGAACGGGCCGCCGACCTCGGCACCCGGGCCCGGATCTGGGCCATGCGGGACACCGACGACTGGATCGCGGACGTGCCCCACATGGAGCTCGGCGGGGTCGGCCACGGCGCCGATCCGGTGGCGCCGGAGTTCGGTGCGCGACTGCTCTCGGCGGAGGGCGCCGCCGGTCACGCCGGCTACTTCGAGCCGGGTACGAGCAGCCTGCGGAACTTCGCCGCGATAGGGGTCGGCGCGTACGGCACGCTGACCTGCGCGAGCGCCGACAGCGCTTGCCTCGACGGAATTTCCGGCGGTGCGGCCGTCTGACGCGCGTAGATCCCGGCGGATTTACGGTGGTCGCGAAGGGGCGACGCCGGGGCATACGCCACATACGATGAGGCGTATGGGTGATGTGCTGGCCGGAATTCATGCCACCTGGGAGTTCGAGAGCGACGCAGTCGTCATCCGCTTCGAACGGGGGATCCGAACGCCGAAGCTCCTCAACGCGCTGCGCGAACGGCGCATCCCGCACGAGGCGCTGGCATCGGTGACGCTCTCCCCCGGGAAGCGGGGCACCGTCGTGCTCCACGCCGTGCCGCGGGACGGCGCCGATCCGCTGATGGAAGCGGCCGCCGGCCAGCTCAAGGACGGCAGCGACCCCTACCGTCTCGTGCTGCCCGCCGAGCGGGAGACGCTCGCCGAGTACTACCGCGACGAGCTGCGCACCGCGATCGCGCCGTACGAGGACCTGGGACCGGCCGACCGCTTCCTGGTGGCGGCGCCCGAGGGACCGCAGTCCTTCAAGGCGTACGACGGGAAGGCGAGCTTCGACGGGACGGCGGAGGTCTCCTTCCGCTGGTTCTGGACGGGCGCCTCCTCGGAGAAGTGGAAGGCGGGCGACCAGACCTTCCGGGTGCGGGAGCTCAGCGGCGTCGAGTGGCGCTCGCCCGAGATCCTCGACGGCTATCTGCGGCTCGTGCGCCGCGACGGCCACGACGCGCGCCCGGTGCAGCCGGACCACGACCCGGCCTCCGTCGTCTTCGGCCTCGGCTACGGACCGGTGCACGAGTCCCTGCCGTTCGCCGCGTCCGTGCTCGCCGCGATCCGCGGCGCCTCCGACCGGGTGCCGGTCGCGGTGCAGGCGGCGCCGCACCGGGACCCGGCGGGAGTTGCGGAAAGGATCCGCCACCTCGGCGAGCTGCATCAGGCGGGGCTCGTGACGGACGAGGAGTTCTCCGCGAAGAAGGCGGAACTGCTCGCGGAGCTGTAGTTCCCCGGGTCGTACCGCGGTATGACCCACCGGCCCCCACTCCGGTATGACGTTCCCGCCCGCCCCCGCTGCCTACGCTGGGCGGGCCATGGAAAAGGAACAGGAACAGCCGCGCACGCCACGGTCCGGAGCCCGGGCGCGGACGCCCGGAGCCACACCCCGGACGCCGGCACGTCCGGCGCGGACGCCCGGAGCCACAGCCCGGACGCCGGCGCGTCCGGCGCGGACGTCCGGCGCCCGGGCCCAGGAGCTGCTCCGCGGCTTCGGGACCGCCCTCGCGACGCCCACCGGACCCGGCGAGCCGCTGCTCGCCCGGGCGTCCTCCCGATGGGTGCGCCTGCTGCCGTACGGCGTCGCCGTCGTGCTGGTCGCGGCCCTGCTGCCCGTCACCGTCGCCGTGCTGGTGAACGAGTACCACGTCAACGGCGCCGTCGCCGGGGCCCTCGCGACCGCGCAGACCGTGCCGTTGCTGCTCGCCGTCACCCGGCCGCTCCAGGCCTGGTGGGTGATCGTCGCGGCGGACGTCCTGGGCGGCTTCGTGCTGCTCGGCTCCGACTACCACCAGCTTCCCTGGCCGTGGACGCCCACGGTCGTCGTCGGCTACCTCTTCCTGATGCTGGCCCTCGGACTGCGCGAGTCCCGGCGCGCCCTGGTGGGCGTGTGGCTGGTGACCGGTGCGGCGGGAGCCGTCTTCGAACTCGTCTCGCCCGGCCGCCCGGGCGACGGCATCATCGTGCTGCTGTTCGTGATCAGCGGGATCCTGCTGCTCCTCACCGCGACCCTGCGCGGGCGCGGCGAGGCGGAACGGCGCCTCGTCGAGCAGGAGACCATCAGCGAGGCCGAGCGGGCCCGCCGCACCCTCCTGGAGGAGCGGGCCAGGATCGCCCGTGAGCTGCACGACGTGGTCGCCCACCACATGTCGGTGATCACCGTGCAGGCGGACTCCGCCCCGTACCGCATCCCAAACCTGCCGGACGCGGCCCGCGAGGAGTTCGCGTCGATCGCGTCCGGGGCGCGCGAGTCGCTCGCCGAGATGCGGCGGCTGCTCGCGGTGCTGCGCAGCGAGGGCACGGAGGGCGAGCGGGCGCCGCAGCCCGGTCTCGACCGGCTGCAGCAGCTGGTGGAGGCGACGGTACGGGCGGGGGTTCCGGCCGAGCTGTCGATGGCGGCGGACCTCGGGGAGTCCGTCGAGGTGCCGCAGGCCGTGGACCTGTCGGCGTACCGGATCGTGCAGGAGGCCCTGTCCAACGTCGTCCGGCACGCGCCGGGCGCCGTGACCCGGGTGTCCGTGCGGGCCGACGGGAAGGGCTGGCTGAACGTCCTGGTCGTCAACGGGCCCGCCGCGGAGCGGACTTCGCCGCTGGAGGGCGGCTCGGGCACCGGGCACGGCCTCGTCGGGATGCGCGAGCGCGTACGGTTGACCGGCGGCTCGCTGGACACCGGGCCGCTGCCGGACGGGGGCTTCCGGGTCGCCGCACGGCTGCCGCTGACACCTCCCTGACGAGCCCCGCCGAACCGCTGACGACCCCGAAGGGCGCCCCGTGACCATCCGCGTGATCATCGTCGACGACCAGGCCATGGTGCGGGCGGGCTTCGCCGCCCTGCTCTCGGCGCAGACCGACATCGACGTGGTGGGCGAGGCGCCCGACGGCCGGAAGGGCGTGGAGGTGGCCCGTACGACCCACCCGGACGTGGTCCTGATGGACGTGCGGATGCCCGAGATGGACGGGCTCGCGGCGGCCCGGGAGATCCTCGACCCTCCGCCGGGCGTCGTGCACCGGCCGAAGGTCCTCATGCTCACCACCTTCGACGTGGACGACTACGTGTACGAGGCGCTGCGCGCCGGCGCCTCCGGCTTCCTCCTGAAGGACGCGCCGCCGGCCGACCTGATCGCCGCGGTGCGGGTGGTCGCGGCGGGCGAGGCGCTGCTCGCGCCCTCCGTCACGAAGCGGCTGATCGCCGACTTCGCCGCGTCCCGGCCCGCGCCGCGCGGCGACCGGGCCGCCCTGCGTCTGAACGGGCTCACCCCGCGCGAGACGGAGGTCCTGGAGCTGATCGCCCGCGGCCTGTCGAACCAGGAGATCGCCGACCACCTGGTGCTGGCCGAGCAGACCGTGAAGACCCACATCGGGCGGGTGCTCGCCAAGCTGGACCTGCGCGACCGGGCGCAGGCGGTGATCTTCGCGTACGAGTCGGGCCTGGTCACGCCGGGCGGCCAGTAGCCGGCCGGGGTCTGTCCCAGGCCCTGGGCGGGGGAAACCCCCACCCCCGTCCTGGGGCAGGCCGCTCGTCCGCCCCCTACCCCGGTATCACTTCACGGTTGGCGCCCCGGTGTGACGTGCCGTCACCCGTCCGCTTCCTACCTTCCTCTCGCTCACGACGACAGGAACAGGAACGGAAGGGAAGTGGCCGATGCACCGGTTCACGAGGACCCTGCTCGCCACCGCACTCACCGCCACCGTGATGGCGGGCACCGCGGGCTGGGCGTCCGGGAGCACCCAGCAGGCCGTGACCGGGGCGCCGGCCGGTACGGCGGCCTGGCGGGCCGACGGCCTGCCCGACCCGGAGCGGATGACGCCCGCTCAGACGGCCGCGTACTTCGACGGGTTGACGAGGGCGGAGCAGCAACGGCTGCTGCGCGAGCACCCGGACGTCGTGGGCAACCTCGACGGCGTCCCGCCCGCCCTCCGCTACGCCGCCAACTCCCGGGCGTCCGACGGCCGGTTCGCCGGACAGCAGGTGCTCGCGTACGACCCGCGGGGCCGCGGGCAGGCCGTGCTGGTCTACGGCGACCTGGTGGACGCCGAGCACGTCGCCGTGATCGTGCCCGGCTCGGACGTCGACGCCGGGAACCTCGCGCCGCTCACCCGCAAGGCCACCGCCCTGCGCGAGGCCACCGGCGGGCGGACCGCCGTCGTCGCCTGGGCCGGTTACACCACGCCCGTCGGCGTCGGTCTCGACGCCGCGTCCGCCGACCTCGCGGAGGCCGGCGCCCGGCGGCTCGTCCGCTTCGCCGACGGCCTCGCGGCCGTCGGCGCCGCCGAGCCCGCCCTGTTCTGCCACAGCTACGGCTCGGTGGTCTGCGGGCTCGCCGCGCACGAGCTCAAGGCCAGGGACCTGGTCGCCGTCGCGTCCCCGGGGATGCGCGCCGACGACGTGGCGGCGCTCGGCACCTCGGCGCGGGTGTGGGCGGCGAAGGATCCGACGGACTGGATCGACCGGGTGCCGAACGTCGAGTTCGCCGGGCTCGGCCACGGCACCGACCCGACGAGCCCCGAGTTCGGCGCGCGTGCCGTGCCGGCCGGCGACGCCCAGGGCCACGACGGCTACTTCGCGCCCGGCACCGAGTCCCTCCGTACGTTCGCCGCGATCGCCGAGGGGGAACTCCGATGAAGCAGCTGCTCGCCACGGTCGAGAAGATCGAGTCCCGCACCCCCGCCCACCGCGACCGCGCGATCGACGGGCTGCGTGCCCTCGCGCTGCTCGCCGTGCCCACCGGGCACTGGCTGCTCGGCGGGTTCACGCTCTCCGCCGACGGCGCGATCCACAACGCGAGCCCGCTGTCCGCGTTCGGCGGGCTCGCGCCGGTCAGCTGGATCCTCCAGATGCTGGGCATCTTCTTCCTGGTCGGCGGCTACGCCTCCGTCCTGTCCTTCCGCCGCCACCAGGGCTCCACCGCCGAGTGGCTGAAGGGTCGCCTGGCCCGGCTCGGGCGACCGGTGCTCGGCGTCACGGCCGTGTGGGCGGCGCTGCTGCCCCTCCTCCACCACGGCTTCGGCGTGCCGGCCGACACGCTGCGGACGGCGTCCACGCTCGTCGTCCAGCCGCTGTGGTTCGTCGGCGTGTACACGGTCGTCACCGCGCTGACGCCGTACTGCGTGCGGGCCGCGCGCCGGCTCGGCGTGTGGGCCGCGGCCCCGCTGCTCGGCTCGGTCGCCGTGGTCGACGTCCTGCGCTACGGGCCGTACGCCGACGCGATGCCGTCCTGGCTGAGCGTCCTCAACATCCTGCCGGGCTGGCTCTTCGCCTATCAGCTGGGCGTCTCCTGGGGCGAGGGCCGGGTCACCCGCCGCCACGCGTGGGGCCTGCTGCTCGGCGGCGCCGCCCTGTTGGCCGCGCTGCTCCTCCACTTCGGCTACCCGGCGTCGATGGTCGGCGTCCCCGGCGAGGCCCGCACCAACTCGCACCCGCCGTCCCTGCTGGTCCTGGCCCTCGCCGCCGCGCAGAGCGGCGCCGCGATCCTGCTGCGGAACCGGCTCGGCCGGCTGCTGCGCCGGCGCGCGCTGTGGGCGCCGGTCGTGGTGATCAACCTGTCCGCGATGACGATCCTGTGCTGGCACCAGACCGCCATGCTGGCCGCCGCGATCCCCGCCTCGTACGCGGGCGAGGTCGCCGGCCTCGTCGGGTCGCCCGACTCCGTCGGCTGGATCCTGGCCCGCCTGGCCTGGATGCCGGTGTTCGCCACCCTGCTCGTCCTCATCGGGCGCTACGCACGCGGCTTCGAGCCCCCGTGGACGCGGACGGGCGCTGCCCGCCGCGCGCTGGCGGGTGTCCTCGCGGCGGGCTTCGCGGTGTTCGCGCTGGGGCTCGCGTGAGACGGCCCCGGACTACGGAGGCCGCACTCCGGCGGCCGGACCCCGGCGGCCGGACGGCCGCGGACCGGGGCACTGGGGCTCGCGTGAGACGGCCCCGCACTCCGGCGGCCGGACTCCGGCGATCGGACCCCGGCGGCCGGACCGCCGCGGACCGGGCCAGGATCCGGGAGCATCGGCCCGGGCCGTCTCTTTCGGACCCGGCCAGGATCCGGACGGAGGGACCTAGGCCGTTTCTTTCGGATCAGGGCCGGACAGGCCGCGGCGTCTGGTGCATGGGGTCTCCCCAGGCCCGCCAGGGCCGAGGGGAAGCATCGCAAGGCGCCGGAGCGTCGCGAATGGGGTCTCCCCTGCTCGAGCGAAGCCGAGAGCTTGGGGAAGGAGCTATCGGGGCGCTTCGGCAACGCGGCGAGGTGCCGTGCCAGACGCCGCGGACCCGGCCAAGATCCGGAAGAGACGGCCTAGCCCTCCCGCGCCGCCGACGTGAAGCGCATGTCGGGGTAGCGGTCGCCGGTGACCTGCGAGGCGATCGGCTCCAGGAGGGCGAGCTCCGCGTCGCTCAGCGTGATCCGGGTGGCGGCCGCGTTCTCCAGCAGGCGGGCGCGCTTGCGGGTGCCCGGGATGGGGACGACCGTCAGGCCGTGCACGGCCGCGCGCTGCTGGACCCAGGCCAGCGCGATCTGCGCGGGCGTCGCCCCGTGGGCCTCCGCGATCGCGCGGAGCGGCTGGAGCAGGGCCGCGTTCCGCTCGGCGTTCTCGCCGTTGAAGCGCGGCTGGTGGCGGCGGAAGTCGTCGTCCGCGAGCTCCTTCGACGCGTCGGCGAACGCGCCGGTGAGGAAGCCGCGGCCCAGCGGCGAGTACGGCACGAAGGTCACGCCGAGCTCGGCCGCGGCGGGGACCGCGGTGCGCTCCACGTCCCGGGAGAACAGCGACCACTCGGACTGGAGGGCGGCGACCGGGTGGACGGCGTGCGCCTCGCGCAGCTCGGCCCCGGTGACCTCGCTCAGCCCGATGTGCCGGATCTTGCCCTCCTTCACCAGCTCGGCCATGGTGCCGACGGACTCGGCGAACGGCACGTCCGGGTCGGCGCGGTGCATGTAGTAGAGGTCGATCGTCTCGACGCCGAGCCGGCGCAGGCTGGCCTCGACCGAACGCCGGATGTACGCGGGCGAGTTGTTGACGCCGCGGTAGCGGGGGTCGTCGGCGCGCCGCTCGATGCCGAACTTGGTGGCGAGGACGATCTCGTCGCGGTGCGCGGCGACGAACGGGGCGAGGAACTCCTCGTTGGCGCCCTGCCCGTAGACGTCGGCGGTGTCGATGAGGGTGACGCCGGCCTCCAGGGCCGCGTCGAGGGTGTCGCGGGCGGCGGCCTCGTCCGTGCCTCCGTAGAACTCGCTGATGCCCATCGCGCCGAAGCCCTGGACACCGGTCTCGGGCCCGTCCGGGCCGCCGAGGCGCACGGTGTCGATCCTGCCGGTCAGCGGGGTCGTGAACGCGGTCATGAAGGGGTGCCTCCGCAGATGGTTCCGTAGTGATCGATCTTGCGGTCGAGCACGGCGAGGGCGTCCTGGAGTTCGGCGATGCGGGCGACGACGTCGTCGCGGGTGCCTTCGAGGATCGCGCGCCGCTGGTCGTGGGTGTGGGAGCCCTCCCGTACCAGCTCCGCGTACCGCACCATGTCGGCGACCGCCATGCCGGTGAGCCGCAGCTTGCCGACGAAGGCGAGCCAGTCCAGGTCGCGCCGGGTGAACCGGCGCTGGCCGGTGTGGGTCCGGTCGACGTGCGGCATCAGGCCGATCCGCTCGTACCAGCGCAGGGTGTGTGCCGACAGGCCGGTCAGGGCCGCGACCTCGCTGATGGTGAACCGCTCCTGGGAAACGGGAGCCGCCGTGGTGGTGGCCGCCGCCGTGCTCGTGCTCGTGCTCTCGATCACGCTCATGACCACCACGCTAAAAGGTTGGAGTGCACTCGAAGCAAGTAGGCTCGGCAGCATGCAGCAGAGCAGTGTGCCCGGCCTGGTGTCCCTGGCGTCGATCGAGAACTGGCCCGTCCCGACCGCGGCGGCGGCCGTCGTCCGTGCGGACGGCACCGTGGCGGGATCCCACGGCCCGACCGGGCGCCGCTTCGCGCTCGCCTCCGTCACCAAGCCGCTCGCGGCGTACGCGGTCCTCGTCGCGTACGAGGAGGGCGCGGTCGACCTCGACGAGCCGGCCGGGCCCGAGGGCGCGACCGTACGGCACCTGCTCGCCCACACCTCGGGTCTCGCCTTCGACGAGAACCGGGTGATGTCCGCGCCCGGCACCCGCCGGATCTACTCGAACACCGGCTTCGAGGTGCTCGGCGACCACGTCGCGAAGGCCACGGACATCCCCTTCGCCGAGTACCTGCACCAGGCCGTCCTGGAGCCGCTCGGCATGACCTCCACGACCTTGGAGGGCTCGCCCGCCAAGGACGGCGTGTCGACCGTCGACGACCTGGTGCGCTTCGCCGCCGAGGTGCAGGCGCCGCGGCTGCTCGACCCGCGCACGGTCCTGGACGCGATGACCGTCACGTACCCCGGGCTCACCGGGATCCTGCCGGGTTACGGGCACCAGCGGCCGAACGACTGGGGTCTCGGCTTCGAGATCCGCGACGGCAAGTCGCCCCACTGGACCGGCGCCACGTCCTCGCCGCGCACCTTCGGGCACTTCGGTCAGGCAGGCACCTTCCTGTGGATCGACCCCGACGCGCGCGCGGCGTGCGTGGCGCTGACGGACCGGCCGTTCGGGCCGTGGGCGATCGAGGCGTGGCCGCCGTTCACGGACGCGGTCCTGGCGGAGCTGCGGGCGCGCTAGGCGCGGGGCGCGGGCCCGGTCGCGCACGGAGCTGCGGGCGCGCCAGGCGCGGAGTCCCAGGCCCGGTCACGCACGGCGTCGCGGGCGCTCTCGGCGCGAAGTCCCAGGCCCGGTCGCGCACGGCGTCGCGGGCGCTCTCGGCGCGGAGTCCAAGGCCTGGTCGCGCACGGCGTCGCGGGCGCTCTCGGCGCGCGCCCGTCCCTCGTGCGAGGTCCTACTCCGGCTCGCAGCGCGTGGCCGGCAGAGGCCCGTCCGTGCCGGTGACCAGGACCGTGACCGCACCGCCGAGGCCCTCGGCGTAGGCGGTCGTGCAGACGAGCTGCTGGTGGGCGACGGCGTCGAGGTCCTGCACGCGGGTCGCGAGGCGGAGGGTCAGCACCGGGCGCCCGTCCTGGGCCCTCTGGAGCTCCGCGTGCGGCCGGCCCGCGCCGTGCAGGCTGAGCCGGGTGGTGAGCCCGGCGGCGCGTTCCCGCTCGTCCGGGCCTTCCAGCAGCGTGGCGAGCACCTTGTCGGTCGCGATCCGGTATCCGCCGTCCACCGGATGGGTGGGCCGGATGACGCGGCCGTGCTCGTCGACGAGGCTGGTCTCCCCCTCGGGCCCGACGGCCAGTCCGAGGTTGCGGGTGACCGGCATGAGCCGCCCGTCGGCGCCGACGAAGTACAGCAGCAGCTTGGTGCCACTGGTCGGCTGCACGGCGACCGTGGCCGCGCCCCCGGCCTCCACGACGTCGCTGCCCTGTATGCCGCACGCGGCGAGCACCGGCAGGCACAGTGCCGCGGCGACGGCGGCGGTCCATCGGGTTCTCACAGCGGGATCCTGACGGCGAAGACGGCGCCGCCGTCGGGACGGTTGGCGGCGACGACGGTCCCGCCGTGCAGCCGCACGTTCTCCTGGGTGATGGCCAGGCCGAGACCGCTGCCGGCGGATCGCGCCCGCGCCGCGTCGGCCTTGTAGAAGCGGTCGAAGACGTGGGGCAGCACGTGGTCCGGGATGCCCGGCCCCCGGTCGGCCACCTCCGTGACGAGCGTGTCCCCCTCGGCGTACACCCGGACCGTCACCGGCGGGCGGCCGTGCCGCAGCGCGTTGCCGACGAGGTTCGCCACGACCACGTCGAAGCGGCGCGGGTCGAGCCGGACCCGGATGCCCTCGGTGAGGGTGGCCACGATCTGCTCCGGGTCGGTCCAGTGGCGGTTGATCAGCGTCTTGCGGACGGCCTCGGCCGCGTCCACCTCGTCGGTGTGCAGCTCGGCGGCGCGCGCGTCGAAGCGCGAGATCTCCATGAGGTCCTCGACCAGGACGGCCAGTTTGCCGGTCTCCGCGCTGATCAGGCGGACCGCCCGGGCGGTGTCCGAGTCGAGCGCTCCGGCGTCCTCGTCCAGGACCTCGGTGACCGCGAGCATGCCCGCGAGCGGGGTGCGCAGCTCGTGCGAGACGTCGGAGGCGAAGCGCCGGGCGCGTGCCTCGGCCCGCCGCAGCTCGGCGACGGAACGTTCCAGCTCGGCGGCCGACTCGTTGAAGGTCCGGGCGAGGTCGGCGAGTTCGTCGCTGCCCTTGGCGTGGATACGGGTGTCCAGGCGGCCCCGGCCCATGCTGTGCGCGGCGTGCCGCAGCTCCCGCACCGGGCGCAGCACGCCCCGGGCCGCGAGCAGCGCCGGGACCAGGGCGACGAGGAGCGCGGGCAGCGCGCCGTCGCGGGCGGCGAGGACCATCGCCTCGATGTCGGCCTCCTCCTCGCCGAGGTCCATCACCGCGTACACGACGAGACCGGTGGGGCGGCTCGCGGGATAGCCGCCGCGGCCGCTGAAGACGGCGGGGACGGCGACGGTGAGGTACGGGGTGCCGTTCCTGACGACCCGCTGGAAGCTGCCGTGGGTGGTGCCGTCCGCCGTGGCGCGGCGGCGCAGTTCGGGCGTGAGGACGCTCGACTCCGGCCGGTCGGTGGACGACACGCGGAGGTCGCCGTACTCCGCGTACACCCGCCAGGGCCGTGGCTTGCCCTGCCGGGCGATGCGCTGGAGCTCGCCGCGCAGGCCTTCGGGGTCGATCGGCAGTCCGGTGTTCAGGGTCTCGACCTGCTGCCGGAAGGCGGTGACGGCGGTGTCCTGGGTCTGCTCCAGGATCGCGTTGCGGGCGGCGCGGTAGGTGAGGGCGGCGGTGGTGCCGCAGCCGACGGCGGCGACCAGGAGGAAGGCGAGGACCAGCCGGGTGCGCAGCCCGAAGGGGCGCGGCCGGCGTCTTCTCGGCGGCCGTTCGGCGTCGCCTGGCACGTGGGCCTTCACTGGAGCGGGCCGAAGCGGTAGCCGAAGCCGCGCAGGGTCTGGATGTAGCGGGGCTCGCCGGGGGTGTCCTCGATCTTGTTGCGGAGCCGCCGTACGCAGGCGTCGACGAGCCGGGCGTCGCCGTGGAAGCTGTGCTCCCAGACGTGTTCGAGGAGCTGCTGGCGGCTGAAGACCTGCTCGGGCGCGGAGGTCAGGTGCAGCAGCAGCTTCAGCTCGGAGGGGGCGAGGGCGACCCGTTCGCCGTTCTTGGCGACGGTGAGCCCGGCCCGGTCGACGGCCAGCTCGCCGTGGAACTCCACGGCGGGCCGCCCGCCGCCGGGCTCCTCGATCCGGCGCAGCACCGCGCGGATGCGGGCCTCGATGACCTCGGTGCGGGCGGGTTTGACGATGTAGTCGTCGGCGCCGGCCTCCAGGCCGACGACCACGTCGAAGTCGTCGCCGCGGGCGGTGAGCATGATGATCGGCAGCTGGCTGCCCTCCCGGACCAGCCGGCACACCTGGACGCCGTTCATGCCCGGCAGCATCAGGTCGAGCAGCAGCAGATCGGGCCGGAACTCGCGGAGGGCGGCGAGTCCCGCCTCGCCGGTCGCGGCGGTCCGCACCTCGTGCCCGCGGCGCCGGAGCCCGAGCTCGACGCCTTCGCGGACGGAGGGATCGTCTTCGATCAGCAGCACGCGTGGCATCTGTGGAGTATCCCAAGGTCGGAGCGGTGCCCCCGCCGGGGAGGGGGCCCGGCGGGGACGGGTCGGAGGGAGGGTGGCGTCAGCCCCGTCGTACGAGACGGCGGGCGCGGCCGGTGACGTTCCCGATCAGCGAGCGCACTTCGGTGAGCCGCAGCGGCCGGGCGAGCAGGGCGAACACGGCGACGATGACGACGGCGCCGGTCAGTCCCGCCGCCACGGGGCCCGCCGGGGCGCTCAGGTCGGCGGTCAGCAGGCCGAGCCCGGCGGCGGGCGCAGCCGCGGCGAGCAGTCGCACGAGCGCGAGACCGGCCCCCGCGCCTGCGGGCTCGGCGCCTGCGGCACTCGTATCTGCGGCCCGCGAGCCTGCGGGCTCGGCACCCGCCGTCTCCGGACCCGTCGCCCGCGCCCCCGGCGCCCCCGCGCCCTTGAGGCGGCGGCCGAGGACGTACGCCGTCAGTCCCCAGCCCGCCCACAGCGCGAGCGAGTAGCCGGCCGCCATGCCGGCGACGGCCCAGCGCGCGGGCAGGAAGGCGGAGGAGCCGACCGCGAGCAGCGCGTTGAGCCCGGCGATGACCAGGTTGAGCAGGAACGGGGTGCGGGTGTCCCGCATCGCGTAGAAGGCGCGGGTGCACACGTACTGGCCGGAGAGCGCGATCAGGCCGGGCGCGAGGGCCATCAGGATCCAGGCCATCGAGCGGACCGCGCCCGCGTCGGTCCGCCCGTACTGGAAGACCGTGGCCATCAGCGGGACGGCGAGCGCGAAGAGGGCGCAGGCGGCGGGGACGACGGCGGCCGCGGTGGTGCGCTGCGCGTAGGCGACGTCCCGGCGTACGGCGGCGAGGTCGCCGTCCGCCGCCGCGCCGCTCATCCGCGGCATGAGGGCGGTGACGAGGGCGACGGTGACGATGCCGTGCGGGACGGCCCACAGCAGATAGGCGTTGTTGTACGCGCTGAGCCCGGCGCCCTCGGCGCGCTGGCCGGCCGCCGTGGCGACCTTGGTCGTCACCCAGTACGCGGCCTGGTTGGTGAGGACGAGGAGCACGAGCCAGCCGGCCGCGCGCAGCGGCGCGGCGAGCCCGCTGCCACGCCAGTCGAGCCGGGGCCGCCAGCGGAAGCGGGCCGCCCGCAGCGAGGGCAGGAGCGCGAGGGCCTGGAGCGCGATGCCCGCGGTGGTGCCCCAGCCGAGGAGCGCGGTCTCTCCGGAGGTCAGGTCGCCGCCGTCGGACACGGCGAGGAAGAGCGCGAAGACGCCGATGACGACGAGGTTGTTGAGGACGGGCGTCCACATCATCGCGCCGAACCGGCCGCGCGCGTTCAGCACCTGCCCGAGCAGGGTGAAGAGGCCCAGGAAGAAGATCTGCGGCAGGCAGGAGCGGGCGAAGGCGATCGTCATGTCGCGCTGCGCGCCGGTGTAGTCGGTGTAGCCGTCGACGATCGCGGGGGCCGCGAGGACGGCGACGGCGGTCAGGACGGTGAGGGCGAGCACGCAGACGGTGAGCAGCCGGTCGGTGTAGGCGACGCCGCCGTCCTCGTGCTCCTTGGCCGCCTTGACCAGTTCGGGTACGAAGACGGCGTTGAGGGCGCCGCCGAGCAGCAGCATGTAGACGATGGTCGGCACCGAGTTGCCGACGGCGTACCCGTCGGCGACGAAGCCGGTGCCGATGGCGGCGGCGACGACCGCGGACCGTACGAAGCCGGTGGCGCGGGAGACCAGCGAGCCGGCCGCCATGAGGGCGCCGCTGCGGGCCACGGAGGGAGCGGCCTTCTCCCCGGCCGCGGCCGCGTCCCGGCTCGGGTCTACGCTCGGGCCTCCGCCCGCGTCCCCGCTCGGGTCTCCGTTCGCGTCCCCGGCCGGCTCCCCGGTGGGCGTTGCGGTGGTGCTCGCCGTCATCGGCGGGCCAGGTACGCCTGGAAGGCGCGGTACAGCGTGTGGTTGGTCGTGCCGGGCAACGGAATCTCCCACTCCCCCAGGGTCTCGACGACCTGTCCGCCGGTGCCGAGCTTCCAGCGCAGCAGCCCGTGGGCGCGGTCGTCCGGGTCGAGGGTGGAGGGTACCCCGCGCAGGTCGTAGACGTCGGCTCCGACGGCGTGGGCGTCGAGCATCATCCGCCACTGCAGGGCGTTGGACGGGCGGACCTCGCGGCGGTGGTCGGCGGAGGCGCCGGTCTGGTACCAGACCCGCCGACCGACGGTGATCATGGTGTGGGCGGCGAGGACCTCGCCCTCGTGCCGGGCGAGGTACAGCTTCATGCGTCCGGGCTGCTCCGCGTTGAGGACGGCGTACTGCCGCTCGTAGTACGCGAGGGAGCGGCCGAGCCGGAAACCGTCGCGTTCCTCGGTGATCCGCAGCAGCCGGTGGAACTCGGGCAGGTCGGCGGCCGAGCCGACGACGACCTCGACGCCGCTCTTGCGGGCCTTGCGGACGTTGCGCCGCCACTCCTGGTTGAGCCCGTTCCACAGGTCGTCGGGGCTGCGGCCGGTGAGCGGCACCTGGTACACGTGCCGGGGCTGGGCGTCGGCGCCGTCCTCGGAGTCGCCGCCGCACTTGCGCCAGCCGCGGGCGCGCAGCCGTTCGGCGACGGCGGAGCCCAGGGGGTCGACCTCGCTGGCGAGGACGTCGCCGAGGCGCCGCCCGGGTCCGGTGTGCGCCTTGAGGGTGGCGGCGGTCCAGCGCCGGTACGCGGGCCCCGGCCCGATGCGTACGGCGAAGACGCCGGAGGCCCGCAGGTGCTTCAGGAGCGGGTCGAGCCAGCCGTCGACGTCGGGGTCGGCCCAGTCGGCGACGGGACCTTCGGGCAGGTAGGCGAAGTACTTGCGGGTGCCGGGGAAGGCACGGAGCAGGACCAGGGCGACACCGGTGAGCTGCCCCGACTCGGGCCCCCAGCCGACGAGTTGGTGCGTCCAGCCGTCCTTGACCTGGGCCCAGGCGGGGAGCTGGAGGAAGCTGGGCCCGTCCGGGCCGGTGGAGCGGGTCGCGAGGAAGGCGCGGTACGCCTCGGGTGTGACCGGTCCGAGCCGCGGCGCGCGAGCGGGAGCCGGTGTGGACGCGGGCGTCACGAGCAGCGCTGACACAACGGGGAGCCTCCTTGTTCCGCCCCGTTCGGTGGTGGGGCGCACAGCAGGCTCACAGCCGGTGTTGACCGGTCCGCGCGAGGAATGTGACCGGACGATGACCGTTTCTCTTCAGCCGCCGTCACATGGCGCGGGGGCGGGGCGCGAGCGGCGCGGGGCGGCCTACAGTCCGGTTCATCCCACCTTTCCCGCTCCTCCCGCGGAGGTCTGTCCCGTGCTGCGGACACGTATACGCATATCCCTGCTCGTTCTCACGGCGGTGTCGCTGACCGCCTGTTCGGCGGCGACGGCGGACGACGCCAGGCCCCCGGCCACCGCCTCGCCGGACACCCCGGCGAAGGTCACCGTGGCTCCTCCGGCGGCCGGCCGGCCCATGACCGTGACGGCGAGCGGCGGCACCCTTGCCCGGGTGAAGGTGGTCGACGGGGAGGGCGGCGAGCTCGCGGGCCGTACCGCTGCCGGCGGGGGCACCTGGACCTCGGACCGCAAGGCCGCGCCGGGCACCTCGTACACGGTCGAGGTGACCGCGCGCAGCGCCGGCGGCAAGGAGACGACGTCCCGGTCGACGCACGCGGTCCCGGAGGCGGACACGGTCAACAAGCTGACGCTGGCGCCCGGCAAGAACACCACGGTGGGCATCGCGCAGCCGCTGTCGATCGTGTTCGACCGCCCGGTGAAGAACAAGGCGGACGTGGAACGCCAGTTGAAGGTCACGACCTCCAACGCCACCGAGGGCTCCTGGGGCTGGCTGACGGACTACTCCGGCAAGGACCGGGTCGACTGGCGGCCCAGGGAGTACTGGAAGCCGGGCACCAAGGTGACCCTGGAGGCGACGCTCGACGGCACCGACTCGGGCGGCAGCGGCGGCTGGTTCGTCCGCGACTACCGCACCGGCTTCACCGTCTCCGACCAGGCGCAGGTGGTCAAGGTCGACCTGGACACCAAGAAGCTCACCGTCCAGCGCGACGGCCGCACCGTCCGCACCATCCCGGTCTCCGGCGGCACGCCCGGCGGCGACAAGCGCTCCTGGCGGGGCACGGCCGTGCTCATGGCGAAGGAGGGCACGATCAACATGAACTCGGAGACGGTCGGCCTCGGCGACGCGTACGACAAGATGGTCGACTACTCGATGCGCCTGACCTGGTCGGGCATGTACGCCCACGCGGCCCCGTGGAACGCCGCGTACTTCGGCCGCGCGAACAAGAGCTCCGGCTGCATCGGCATGAGCACCGAACAGGCGAGGTCCTTCTACGACCTGGTCCGCCCCGGCGACCCCTTCGAGATCAAGGGCGAGGACACGAAGGGCACGGTGGCGGAGGGCAACGGCTACGGGGCGTGGAACGTGTCGTGGTCCGCCTGGCAGGCGAAGAGCGCGCTGCGATAACCGTTCGACAGGCTGTCGGCCTCAGGTGGAGGCGGCCTCCAGGAGGGTTTCGGCGGCGGCGGTGCGGGCGTAGAGGACGAAGCGGCCGGCACGGTGGGCGCTGACCAGGCCGGCGTCCCGCAGCGCGGTGAGGTACTGGGACACCGCGGCCGGTGACAGACCGGTGCGGTGGGCCAGTTCCGTCGTGGAGGCGGGCGTCTCCAGCTCGGTCAGCAGCAGGGTTCGCGAGCGGCCGAGGACGGGTGCGAGGGCGCGGGTTCCGGCGGCGGGCCGTCTCTCCCACAGCCTGCCGGTGCCCCGTGCCGGGTAGGCGAGCTGCGGCGGGTCCGGCGGTCGCACCCGGGTCCGCAGCCCGGGTCCGGTGAACGCCGAAGGAATCAGGAGCAGCCCCGCACCGGTGGAGTCACGCGGCATGTTCCGCTTGCGGCGGGCCAGCCGCAGCGCACTGCCCTGCCAGCTCACCGAGTCGTGCAGGTCGTCGAAGAGCCGGCCCGCGCCGTGCTCGGCGACCGTGCGGGCCCGGTGGTGGATGTCGGCGTCCAGGACGGCCTTCACCCGCCCCCAGTAGGGAGCCAGGGCCAGATCCCAGTACCTCTCGATCTCCTGGACGACCTTGGCGAGGCGACTTGGCGGGTCGGCGTGCAGAGCCCGCAGCCGGGGGCCGAGGTGCCCTTGGTGACGGGCGAGGTGGTCGAGGTCCTCGCGTACCCGGTCGGCGGGTGAGGCCAGGATCGCCCGCAGCTCCGCCGCCGGCGCGGGGGCCGGTCCGGCGGGGGCCGGGTTGAGGAAGTCGGGCACGTAGCCGGCGGGCGTGACCAGCTCGGCGAGCCACCCCTCGTGCAGCCCGGCGGCCACCACGCGCGGCCGCACCTGCTCGGCCCAGGGCCGGTGGACCGGATGCCCGGCGCGGGACGTCAGCAGCCGGAAACTGGGCGCGACCTCCCACATCGGAGAGACGGCGAACCGCACCTGTGCCAGGTCCCCCGCCGAGAACGCCAGCTCTGCCAGGACGACCACTCCTCGATGGATTCAGGCATGTCCGAATCAATGGCGGGCCAGCCTACCGCGCACGGATCATCCCGCCATGACCTCACAGACCATCACCGCGGCGGCGTCCGGCACCTGGAAGCTCGGCGACCGCACGGTCCACCGGATCGGCTTCGGCACGATGCGCCTCGCCCAGCACGGCGAGGCGCTCACACCCGACGCGGTCCCGCGCGACCGCGACCAGGCGGTCCGAGTGCTGCGCCGCGCGGTCGAACTCGGCGTGAACCACGTCGACACCGCCGCCTTCTACTTCTCGCCGCTGCGCTCCGCCAACGAGCTGATCAACCACGCCCTGGCCCCGTACCCGGACGACCTCGTCATCGTCACCAAGGTCGGACCGGGCCGCGACCCCTCCGGCACCTGGCTGCCCCATGCCACCCCCGGACAGCTGCGCGGCCAGGTCGAGGAGAACCTGCGGCAGCTCGGCCGCGACCACCTCGACGTGGTGAACCTGCGCATCGTCGGCACCGACTCCGTCGCCGAACGCTTCGGCGCACTCGCCGAACTGCGCGACGCCGGACTCGTCCGCCACCTGGGCCTGTCCAACATCCGCCCCCACCACCTCGCCGAGGCGCAGGCGATCGCCCCGGTCGTGTGCGTCCAGAACATGTACGGCATCGGCGCGTCGCCCGAGCAGGAGGAACTCCTGCGCCTCTGCGGAGAACAGGGCATCGCGTTCGTGCCGTTCTACTCGATCGCCGGCGAGGGACGCACGGCCGGTGCGACCGCCGACGACGGCGACGCGGTGCGGGCCATCGCCCGCGCCCGTGAGGTGAGCCCCGCCCAGGTCCGGCTGGCCTGGACGCTGCACCGCGGCCCGCACGTCCTGGCCATCCCCGGCACCGGCGACCCCGACCACCTCGCCGAGAACGTCGCCGCCGGCGCGCTGCGCCTGTCCGACGACGAACTCGCCACCCTGGCCCCGCATTAACCGTTCGACACCGCCTCGGGCCGACGGCAGACTTCCGCCGATGACTCAGACTCAACGCACCGACACGCCGCCCTCCTGGGACGAGCGCACGCAGCTGACCACCTTCCTGGACTACGCCCGCGCCACGGCGATCGCCAAGTGCGAGGGCGTGTCCGCGGAGGACGCCCGCAAGTCCCCCCTCCCCGCCTCGCCGCTGATGACGCTGTGCGGGCTGATCAGCCATCTGCGCTGGGTCGAGCACTGGTGGCTGGACGTGGTGTTCCTGGACGGCGAACTCGAAGGCCCGCTCGCCGGGGCGACCGACGACGACCCCGACCCCGAGATGCGGACGGCGGTCGACATCCCGCTGCCCCAACTCCTCGCCGAGTACGAGGAGCAGAGCGCCCGCTTCCGCCGCCTGGTCGCCGACCACGACCTGGACACGAAGGCCAAGCGCCCGATCCGCGGCGGCCTCGAGGTGGACCTCCGCTGGATCCTCCTGCACCTCATCGAGGAGACCGCCCGCCACAACGGCCACCTGGACATCATCCGCGAGCTCCTCGACGGCACTACGGGCAGCTGAACACCCCTGCGGGTGGTTTATCCGATTCACACCACCGGCCCGTGACGCGCCGACTACGCTCGGCGACAGAGCGGAACGAGACGCCGTGCGGCTACGCCGCGTCGCAGGCCGGAGGATCCCCCGTGGCACGGGCTCCCTGGTCGGCCAGATCGAGACCACGAGGAAACTCCCCACCCGCGAGTTCTCGGAACGGGTGGACGCCGCACTGGGCACGGGCGGCCTGTTCTCCCGCCTGATCGGACTGGTGCTGCGCAGCCAGCTGCCGTCGTGGTTCCAGCCGTACGCGGCGCTGGAGGCCAAGGCGACGTACATCTCGACCTACCAGGCGCAGGTGGTGTACGGCCTCCTGCAGACGGAGGAGTACGCACGAGCGGTGCTGGCCACCGGTATGCCGGACGACCTCGACGGCCTGCTGGCCGGGCGGATGGAACGCCAGCGCATCCTGGACCGGGAGCGTCCGCCGCTCGCCTGGGCGGTGCTCGACGAGGCGGTGCTGCACCGCCCGATCGGCGGCCGCGAGGTGATGCGCAGGCAACTGGCCCACTTGTTGGACTTCGCGGGCCACCGCTGGATGCGCATCCAGGTGCTGCCCTTCGGGGCCGGTGAACACGCAAGCCTGGCAGGTTCGTTCAACCTCCTCCGCTTCGAAGACGACCCGGACATCGTCTACACGGAGGACCTGATCTCCGGCCATATGACGGCCAACCCCGACACCATCAGGGAAGGCGCGCTCCGTTACGCTCACTTGCAGGCCTCCTCCCTCTCCGTGGAGGAATCGGCGGCACTGATCACCCGCGTGATGGAGGAACGCTATGGAGACCCGTCCCGACCTGAGGAACGCGCGGTGGCGTAAGTCCAGCTTCAGCGGAAACACCGGCGGCGACTGCATCGAGTGCACCGTCATAGACGGCGCGGCCTGGCGGAAGTCCTCGTACAGCGGCACCAACGGCGGCGAATGCGTCGAGGTCGCCGACGGCCACCCCGGCGCCGTCCCCGTCCGCGACAGCAAGAACCCCACGGGCCCGGTCCTGATCCTCGGCGCCCAGGCGTGGCAGGCGTTCGTGGACGCCGTCCGCTAGACGCCCCGCATCTCCCAGACCAGGACCTCCGCGTCCGCCGTAGCCAGCAGCGCCAGTCCCTCCTCCCCAGTCGCCCGGGCCGCGTCTCCCGCCGCCAGTTCCTCGCCCGCCAGGCGGACCGTGCCGCGGACCACGTGGACGTATACGAAGTCGGCGTCCGGGATCGCCGCGCGTTCGCCGAGTTCCAGGTGGCGGACGTGGAGCATGGCGCCGGCGGCCGGGAGGGCGTACGGGGTGGCGTCGGCGATGCCGCGGACCACGGCGTACGACGGGTCGCCGCCCGGTCGCGTCGGGGCCAGCCACATCTGGACGAAGACCAGCGGGTCGGGGCCGTCGTTCCGTTCGACGTGCCGGACGCCGGCCGCCGAGCTCAGGTGCTGGAGGTCGCCGGGGCGGACGACGGTCGCGTGGCCGGTCGAGTCGCGGTGGGTGAGCTCGCCCTCGACGACCCAGGTGACGATCTCCGTGTGGCTGTGGGGGTGCTCGTCGAAGCCGGAGCCGGGGGCCAGGCGTTCCTCGTTGCAGGCGAGCAGCGCGCCGAAGCGGAGGTTGTCGGGGTCGTAGAAGCGGCCGAAGGAGAAGGCGTGCCGGGTGTCGATGCCGGTTTCCGGGTCGCCTCCGGGGTACCGCTCCCCGCCGCGCTGGATGCGTATCACGGGATCACGGTAGCCGCGGCCACCGCCGCGACGGCGGCGAAACCGCCCCGCCCCCGCACGTCGCCGTCCCGATAAGGCAGTCTTGTCCCCGTGTCTGAACCCGTGAACGCCGCTCACCCGCATGCCGCGACCCTGAAGCGCCTGGAGCAGTCCTCCGGGCGGCTCGCCGCCAGCGCCATTGCCCGTATGGACGAGACGCTGCCGTGGTACCGGGCGATGCCGCCCGAGAACCGGTCGTGGATCGGGCTGGTCGCGCAGGCGGGCATCGCCGCGTTCACGGAGTGGTTCCGGCACCCGGAGACCCCTCAGGCGATCTCCACCGACGTCTTCGGGACCGCGCCGCGCGAGCTGACCCGGGCCATCACGCTGCGGCAGACCGTGGAGATGGTCCGTACGACGATCGAGGTCATGGAGTCGGCGATCGAGGAGGTCGCCGCGCCCGGCGACGAGTCGGTGCTGCGCGAGGCGCTGCTGGTGTACGCGCGGGAGATCGCCTTCGCGACCGCCCAGGTGTACGCGCAGGCCGCGGAGGCCCGGGGCGCCTGGGACGCGCGGCTCGAGTCGCTCGTCGTCAACGCGGTCCTTTCGGGAGAGGCCGACGAAGGGGCCGTGTCCCGCGCCGCCGCCCTCGGCTGGAACTCGCCGGAGAACGTGTGCGTGGTGCTCGGGACCGCGCCCGACGGCGACAGCGAGCTGACCGTCGAGGCGATCCGGCGGGCCGCCCGGCACGCCAAGCTCCAGGTGCTGACCGGTGTGCTCGGCGACCGGCTCGTGGTGATCGCCGGCGGCAACGACAACCCGCTGGCCGTCGCCAAGGCGCTGATCGGGCCTTACGCGGCCGGGCCCGTCGTCGCCGGGCCCGTGGTGCCCGACCTGCTCGCGGCGACCCGGTCCGCGCAGGCCGCCGCGGCGGGCCTCAAGGCGTGTTCGGCCTGGCAGGACGCCCCGCGCCCGGTGCTCGCGGACGATCTCCTGCCGGAGCGCGCGATCGCCTCGGACCCTTCGGCGCGTGAGCAGTTGGTGGAGGAGATCTACAGACCGCTGGAAGAAGCGGGCTCGGCGCTCCTCGAAACACTGAGTGTCTATCTGGAGCAGGCGAGCAGCCTGGAAGGCGCGGCCCGGATGCTCTTCGTGCACCCGAACACCGTGCGCTACCGGCTTCGACGTGTGACCGACGTCACCGGATGGTCACCCTCCGACGTCCGGTCGGCCTTCACCCTGCGGATCGCGCTCATCCTCGGGCGCTTGGCCGACGCGGATACGCAGTCCTAGACTTTTGTCGAACACCAACAATTCCCCCGACGGTTCTTCGTCCTTGTCCCCACGGGCGTCCGGGACCGTCCCCAAGAGAGAGTGTGAGGGTGCTCGTACTCGTCGCTCCCGGCCAAGGCGCTCAGACGCCCGGCTTCCTGACTCCCTGGCTCGAAATCCCCGGTGCCGCCGACCGCGTCGCGGCCTGGTCCGACGCCATCGGGCTCGACCTTGCCCACTACGGCACGAAGGCTGACGCGGACGAGATCCGTGACACCGCCGTGGCCCAGCCGCTGCTCGTGGCCGCGGGCCTGCTCTCCGCCGCCGCCCTCGCCGACGGCCTCGACCTCGCTCCCGGCGCGGTCGCGGGTCACAGCGTCGGCGAGTTCACCGCCGCCGCGTTCGCGGGCGTCCTCGACGACACCGCCGCGCTGCGTCTCGTACGGTCCCGTGGTCTGGCGATGGCCGAGGCCGCCGCGATCACGGAGACCGGCATGTCGGCGCTGCTCGGCGGCGACCCCGAGGTGACCGTCCCGCACCTGGAGAAGCTGGGCCTGACCCCCGCGAACGTCAACGGCGCCGGCCAGATCGTGGCCGCCGGCACCCTGGAGCAGCTGGCCGCCCTGGCCGAGGACAAGCCCGAGGGTGTCCGCCGCGTCGTCCCGCTGAAGGTCGCCGGCGCGTTCCACACGCACCACATGGCGCCCGCCGTGGCGAAGCTGGAGGAGGCCGCCCAGGGTCTGTCCCCGGCGGACCCGACCACGGCCTACGTCTCCAACAAGGACGGCAAGGTCGTCACCGGCGGCGCGGACGTCATCGCCCGCCTGGTCGGCCAGGTCGCCAACCCGGTCCGCTGGGACCTGTGCATGGAGACCTTCCAGGAGCTCGGCGCGACCGGCCTGATCGAGGTGTGCCCCGGCGGCACCCTGACCGGCATCGCCAAGCGCGCCCTGCCCGGTGTCCGCACCGTGGCCCTGAAGACCCCGGACGACCTCGACGCGGCCCGCACGCTCGTCGCGGAGACGGCCTCGGCCTGACAAGGAGTGTCGACAAGCATGGCGAAGATCAAGCCCAGCAAGGGTGCCCCGTACGCGCGCATCCTCGGTGTCGGCGGCTACCGCCCGACCCGTGTGGTGCCCAACGAGGTGATCCTCGAGAAGATCGACTCGTCGGACGAGTGGATCCGTTCGCGCTCCGGCATCGCGACCCGTCACTGGGCGTCCCCCGAGGAGACGGTCACGGCGATGTCCGTGGAGGCCGCGGGCAAGGCCATCGCCGACGCCGGGATCGACCCCGAGCAGATCGGCGCGGTCGTCGTCTCCACGGTGTCGCACTTCAAGCAGACCCCGGCGGTGGCGACCGAGATCGCCGACAAGATCGGCTCCGGCAAGCCGGCCGCGTTCGACATCTCCGCCGGCTGCGCCGGCTTCGGCTACGGCCTCACGCTCGCCAAGGGCATGATCGTCGAGGGCTCCGCGGAGTACGTCCTCGTGATCGGCGTGGAGCGGCTGAGCGACCTGACGGATCTGGAGGACCGCGCGACGGCCTTCCTGTTCGGCGACGGCGCCGGCGCCGTGGTCGTCGGCCCCTCGGACGAGCCGCACATCGGCCCCACGGTGTGGGGTTCGGAGGGCGACAAGTCCGAGACCATCAAGCAGACCGTGCCGTGGAACGAGTTCCAGCTCGGCGACGTCTCGAAGCTTCCCCTCAACGACAAGGGCGAGGTCAAGTTCCCCGCCATCACGCAGGAGGGCCAGGCGGTGTTCCGCTGGGCCGTCTTCGAGATGGCGAAGGTCGCCCAGCAGGCACTGGACGCCGCCGGCATCTCGGCGGACGACCTGGACGTCTTCATCCCGCACCAGGCCAACATGCGGATCATCGACTCGATGGTGAAGACGCTCAAGCTGCCGGAGCACGTCACGGTCGCCCGTGACGTGGAGACCACCGGCAACACCTCGGCCGCCTCGATTCCGCTCGCGATGGAGCGGCTCCTGGCGACCGGGAAGGCGAAGAGCGGCGACACGGCGCTCATCATCGGCTTCGGGGCGGGTCTCGTCTTCGCCGCGACGGTCGTTACTCTCCCCTAGGCACTCCGGATCTCTCCGGAAAGCCCGTTACCTCAGCACAGACACAAGAAGGAGCGCCAGCATGGCCGCCACCCAGGAAGAGATCGTCAAGGGTCTCGCCGAGATCGTGAACGAGATCGCCGGCATCCCGGTCGAGGACGTCGAGCTCGACAAGTCCTTCACCGACGACCTGGACGTCGACTCCCTGTCCATGGTCGAGGTCGTCGTGGCCGCCGAAGAGCGCTTCGACGTCAAGATCCCGGACGAGGACGTCAAGAACCTCAAGACCGTCGGCGACGCGACCGACTACATCCTCAAGCACCAGGCCTGATTCGGCCCCAGCCGGACTCGCCTCCGGCTGACCCGGTCCGCCACCCAGCGGTGGCGCCGTTTTTCGACCATCACACACATGGAGAAAGAATTCCTGTGAGCTCGACCAATCGCACCGTGGTCGTCACCGGTATCGGCGCAACCACTCCGCTGGGTGGCGACTCCGCTTCCACCTGGGAGGGCCTCCTCGCGGGACGCTCCGGCGTCCGGCCCCTCGAAGGCGAACGCTTCGCGGAACTGCCCGTGCGGATCGCCGCGCAGATCGCCGTCGACCCGTCCGAGGTGCTCCCCCGTCCGCAGGCCCGCAAGCTGGACCGCTCGGCGCAGTTCGCGCTGATCGCGGCCCGCGAGGCGTGGGCCGACGCGGGCTACACCGCCCCGGCCGGCGAGGACGCCCAGATCGCTCCCGAGCGGCTCGGCTCCGTCATCGCCTCCGGCATCGGTGGTGTCACCACCCTGCTCGACCAGTACGACGTGCTGAAGGAGTCCGGCGTCCGCCGCGTCTCCCCGCACACCGTGCCCATGCTCATGCCCAACAGCCCCTCCGCCAACGTCGGCCTGGAGGTGAACGCCCGTGCCGGCGTCCACACCCCCGTGTCCGCGTGCGCGTCGGGCGCCGAGGCCATCGGCTACGCCATCGAGATGATCCGCACCGGCCGTGCCGACGTGGTCGTCGCCGGCGGCACCGAGGCGGCGATCCACCCGCTGCCGATCGCGGCCTTCGCCAACATGATGGCGATGTCCAAGAGCAACGACGAGCCCGAGAAGGCCTCCCGCCCCTACGACAAGGCCCGTGACGGCTTCGTCCTGGGCGAGGGCGCGGGCGTGATCGTGCTCGAGTCCGAGGAGCACGCGAAGGCGCGCGGCGCGCGGATCTACTGCGAGGCGCTGGGCCAGGGCCTGTCGGCCGACAGCCACCACATCGCGCAGCCCGAGCCGACCGGCCGTGGCATCGCGGAGGCGCTGCAGAACCTGCTCGACGCCTCGGACCTGAAGCCCTCCGAGGTCGTCCACCTCAACGCGCACGCCACGTCGACGCCGCAGGGCGACGTCGCCGAGATCAAGGCGCTGCGGAAGGTCCTGGGCGACGACCTCGGCCATGTCGCGATCTCCGCGACCAAGTCGATGACCGGTCACCTCCTGGGTGGCGCGGGCGGCATCGAGACCGTCGCCACGGTCCTCGCCCTGCACCACCGGGTGGCCCCGCCGACCATCAACGTCGACGACCTCGACCCGGAGGTCGACGCCGACATCGTCCGCAACGAGCCGCGCGAGCTGCCGCAGGGCACGATCGCCGCGATCAACAACTCGTTCGGCTTCGGCGGCCACAACGTGGTGCTGGCCTTCCGCTCGGTCTGATCCGTCGTCATACATCTGTGAGGCCCCTGCCGGAACGTCCCGGCAGGGGCCTCACACGTGTCGTCGCCCGCCGCGCCCCGCCGCCGTCGGCCGGAGGCCGGCGCGGCGCGCCGAAGCGCGTAGGGCGCCCCCGGCGCCATGCGGTGCGAGGGGCGCGCCAAAGTCCGTTGGCGCCCTCGGCGCCGTGCGGGGCGAGGAGTCAGACCACCTGGTGGAGCCAGCGGACGGGTGCGCCCTCGCCCGCGTAGCGGAAGGGCTCCAGTTCGTCGTCCCAGGGTTTGCCGAGCAGCTTCGCGATCTCGGCCTCCAGGACCGTCTCGCCCTGCGCGGCGCGGGCCAGGGCGGCGCGCAGCCGGTCCTCGGGGATCAGGATGTCGCCGTGGATGCCGGTGACGGCGTGGAAGATGCCGAGGTCGGGCGTGGCGCTGTAGCGCTCGCCCTCCGCGGTGGCGCAGGGCTCGGCGGTCACCTCGAAGCGGAGCATCTGCCAGCCGCGCAGCGCGGAGGCGAGTTTGGAGGCGGTGCCGGTCTCGCCCTGCCAGGAGAACTCGGCTCTCCAGGTGCCCGGGGACGCGGGCTGACGGATCCAGTCGAGCTGGACCCTCGCACCGAGCACGCCCGCGACCGCCCATTCGACGTGCGGGCAGAGCGCGCGCGGTGCGGAGTGAACGTACAGGACTCCACGTGTCGTCACCGGGACCTCCAGTGTGGGACGAGGTTCGCCTTTTCCCAGCGGCCTCAGTAAACAACATCACGAAGAATGAGCTTCGCAAACCCCCAAAAAGGGGACAGCATGTGACGTGATGTAATTTACCGGAGCCGATCGGCAGGGGCGCCTCTGGTTCGACGGGGGAAAAGCTACCGTGCCGCGCCCGCGTCGGGGTGACGTACGGTCGGTCGGGGGCGGGTGGACACGAAGCTTTCACTCGCGAGGACGCCGAGGAGGGGCCGCCGGGATGCGCGGGCGACGACGTTTCCGAGCTGCCGCCGCGGCGGTCGCGCTGCTGTGCGCGACCGCGGGCCTGGCGGGCTGCTCGGGCGGCGGCCGGGTCGAGGCGGCCGCCCCGAAGCCGCGGCCGGCGCCGACGCCCGTCTGGAACGCCTCGCCCGGTTCGCTCGCCGCCGTCGGCGACTCCGTCACCCGCGCCTTCGACGCCTGTACGGTCCTCGCGGACTGCCCCGAGGTGTCCTGGGCGACCGGCACGGACGCGGCGGTCAACAGCCTCGCGCTGCGGCTGCTCGGGCCGGAGAAGGTGGCCGGCCGCAGCTGGAACCTGGCCCGCAGCGGGGCCCGGATGGCGGACCTGCCGGACCAGATGGCCGCGGCGGCGGCCGAACGCCCGGAGCTGGTGACGGTGATGATGGGTGCGAACGACGCCTGCCGGGACCGGGTGACGGAGATGACGCCGGTGGAGGACTTCCGCGCCTCGTTCACGACGGCGCTCGCCCGGCTGCGGGCCGGTGCGCCGAAGGCGCAGGTGTACGTGTCGAGCGTGCCCGACCTGAGGCGACTGTGGGAGACCGGCCGGGTCAGCCCGATGGGCCGTCAGGTGTGGAAACTGGGCATCTGCGGCTCGATGCTGGCGGACGCCGAGGATCTCGGGGCCGCGGCCGAGGAGCGCCGGACCCGGGTCCGCGACCGGGTGGTGGCGTACAACGAGGTGCTGCGCGAGGTGTGCGCGAAGGACGCCCGTTGCCGCTACGACGGTGGCGCGGTCTTCGGGTTCGCCTTCGGTCAGGACCAGCTGAGCCCGTGGGACTTCTTCCATCCGAGCAGGAACGGCCAGGCCAGGCTGGCGGAGATCGCGTACCGGGAGATCAGCAGGAAGTAGAGCGGCGGGATGCCCGCGGGCCCCGGAGCGGTTGTCAGGTTCCGCTCCGGGGCGGCTCTTGGCGGCGGGCGCCGTCAGATCTCCAGCGCCGCGGTCAGGCGGGCGTCCGCCAGGGAGTGGGCGGCCAGGACCTCGTATGCCCCGGGGACGACGGTCCAGCCGTTGCGCTGCTCGTCCCAGATCTCGAAGGCGCGGCGCGGCAGTTCGATGGTGATCTCGACGGTCTCGCCGGCGCCGGCCTCGACGCTCGCGAAGCCCGCCAGCCAGCGGGCCGGGCGCTCGGCCCGGTCCTCGGTGGGCGCGAGGTAGATCTGGACGACCTCGCGGCCGGTGCGCCCGCCGGTGTTGGTGAGGCGGACGGTCGCGGACTCCGGGGTGACGACGAGGGACTCGTAGGTCCAGGTGGTGTAGCCGAGGCCGTGGCCGAAGGGGTACGCGGGGACGGCGCCGGCCCTGTCCCAGGCGCGGTAGCCGATGAACAGGCCCTCGGCGTAGTGGAGTGCGCCGTCGACCGGGGTGACCTCGGTGACCGGGGCGTCGGCGAGGGCGACGGGCCAGGTGGTGGGCAGGCGCCCGCCGGGCTCCTCGGCGCCGGTGAGGACGTCGGCGAGCGCGGCGCCGCCCTCCTGCCCGGGGAACCAGCCGATCAGGACCGCGGCGACGTCCTCGCGCCAGGGCATCTCGACCGGGGAGCCGGCGTTGACGACGACCACGGTGTTCGGGTTGGCGGCGGCGACGGCGCGGACCAGGTCGTCCTGGCGGCCGGGCAGGGCGAGGTCCTTGCGGTCGAAGCCCTCGGACTCGACGCGCTCGGTGGTGGCGACGACCACGACGGCGGTGTCGGCGGCGCGGGCGGCGGCGACGGCTTCGGCGATCAGTTCGTCGGGGTCGCGGCGCGGCCCGAGGTGGACGAAGGAGAACATGACGGCCGGGAGCGGGGCCGCGAACTCCTTGTCCAGGGTGTGCAGCAGGGACACCTCGACGGTCTCGCCGGCCGTGAGGGCGACCTTGCCGCGCTCGACCGGCGAGCCGAAGAAGGCCTCGAAGGGGTCGGTCTCGGGGCCCATGGCCTGCACGCCGGCGAAGAGGGTGCGCCCGGCGACCGTGAGGGTGTACGCGCCGAGGCCGCGGGTGCCGAAGGAGTGCTCGCCGCTCTCGCGCGGGGTGAAGGTGCCGACGACCTCGATGGAGGCGAGGTTCTCGTGGGTGACGCCGGCCGGGAGGTCGTCGCCGATCCACTGGACCTGGCCGTTGGGCAGGCTGCCCTCGCCGAGGACGTTCCCGGCGGCGTCGCGGCAGACCGCGCGGAGGGTGAAACCGCGGTCGGCGGGGGCGAGTTCGTCGCTGGGGTCGGCACCGACCGCGTACGAGAGCGCCCCGTCGGGGAGGGCGGCGGTGAGGCCGTCGAGCGGGGAGACGACGTGGTCGGGGAAGACCTGGGCGGAGCCGCCGCCGAGGACCCGGGCGTCGCGGGCGGCGGCGCCGGACAGGGCGACGGTGGTACCTGCGGCGAGCGGAAGGGCCCGGCCCTCGTTCCGTACGAGGACGAAGCCGCGGCGGGCCGTCTCGCGGGCGAGGGCGTTTCCGTCGACGGCCTCGGGAACCTCGGTGACGACGGCCGGGGCGCCGTCGAGCGCGCCGACGCGGGCGGCGAGCCGGAGCACGTTGCGCACGGCGGTGTCGACGGCGGACTCGTCGACCTCGCCGGCCCGTACGGCGGCGGCGAGCGCCTCGCCGTAGACGGTCTGCGGGCCGGGCATGGCGACGTCGAGGCCGCCGTCGATGTCGCCCTTGGTGGAGCGGGCGGCCATCCAGTCGGAGACGTTGTAGCCGTCGAAGCCCCACTCGCCGCGCAGCACCTCGTTCACGAGGTACCGGTGCTCGGTCATGGTCGTGCCGTTGACCTGGTTGTAGGCGGTCATGATGCCCCAGGGGCGGGCGTTCCTGACGATGGCCTCGAAGGGGGCCAGGTAGAGCTCGCGCAGCGGGCGCGGCGCGATCCGGTTGTCGACGGTGAAGCGGTCGGTCTCGGCGTCGTTGCCGACGAAGTGCTTGACGGTGGTGCCGACGCCGCCGTCCTGGACGCCCTGGACGTAGCCGGTGCCGATGGCGCCGGTGAGGTAGGGGTCCTCGCTGTACGCCTCGAAGTGGCGGCCGCCGAGCGGGGTGCGGTGGAGGTTGACGGTGGGCGCGAGGAGGACGTGGACGCCCTTGCGGCGGGCCTCCTGGGCCAGCAGCCGGCCGGCCCGGCGGGCGAGGTCCGGGTCCCAGGAGGCGGCGAGCGCGGTCGGGGACGGCAGGGCGATCGACGGGTCGTCGGCGGTCCAGCGGACGCCGCGGACGCCGATGGGGC
The DNA here is from genome assembly GCF_042677525.1 of Streptomyces sp. NPDC127114. Classification (NCBI taxonomy): domain Bacteria; kingdom Bacillati; phylum Actinomycetota; class Actinomycetes; order Kitasatosporales; family Streptomycetaceae; genus Streptomyces; species Streptomyces sp. NPDC127114. The sequence continues at coordinate 51,411 of NZ_JBHXTJ010000008.1, read as the reverse complement.
CGTCGGACATGACCAGCGAGGCCAGGCCGATCTCGGGCAGGGCGGGCAGCGACCACATGTCCTGGCCGGCGAGCAGCCGCGTCTTGGCGTCCAGGTCGAGCTTGCCCAGGGCCGCCTCGACGGCTGCCTCGCGCACGGTGTCCGCGGTGTCAGCGGTCGTCTCCGCCATGGCCGTACCTCCTCGTGATGAGCCTTGTGCGGCCATGGTGACCCGCCTACCTGTAGATCGGTAGGTTACGTTAGCATTTCGTTATCCACGGAATGGCGTACGGTCCTGTCGACAGCGGCGTACGCAGACACGTCACGACGGAAAGGGCGAGGCCATGGCTCGGTCCAGGAGCGAGGAGCGCAAGGCGGAGATCGTCCGCGCCGCCCTCGAGGTGATCGCCGAGCGCGGCTACCGGGGCGCGTCCCTCGGCGCCGTCGCCGAGCGGGTCGGGCTGACCCAGCAGGGCCTCCTGCACTACTTCCCCACCAAGGAGGCACTGCTCGTCGCCGTCCTGGAGGAGCGCGACCGCTGGGACACCAGCGGCGCCCGGGACCGCGAGCGCTGGCGGCTCGACCTCATGGAGTCGCTGGTCGAGTACAACGCGATGCGCCCGGGCATCGTGCAGACCTTCTCCGCCCTGCTCGGCGAGAGCGTCACCGAGGACCACCCGGCCCGGACCTTCTTCACCGAGCGCTACACGCAGGTGCGGGAGAACATGGCGGACGTGCTGCGCGCCGAGTTCGGCGACGAACTGCCCGGCGGCCTCAGCCCGGAGCGGGTCGCGCCGCTGCTCACGGCCGTGATGGACGGCCTGCAGTTCCAGTGGCTGCTCGACCCGGGCGCGGTGGACATGCCGGCATCGTTCCGGGACTTCCTCGCGCTCCTGAAGGAAGGGCATGTGAGGGCGCCGTAGCGGGAGTTGCGGGTGGGGCGGGATACTTCCGGCGGCCTGTCACCGGGACGGACACCCGGCCCGTCACCGTCGTACGGAAGGACCCCCGTGCCCCCGATACGCACCGCCCTCACCCTCGCCCTGACCCTGGCCGCCGTGGCGCCCGCCGCCCCGGCCGTCGGCGCGGACGCTCCCTCCCCCGCCGTCACCGTCGAAGAGGCCCGGCTCGACCGGGCCGCACCCCAGGAGATCCTGCGGCGCAGCGGATTCGCCTCCCTGGCACCGGAGTTCACCGCCTCCCTCGCGAAGGCCGGCTCCTTCGCCGAGGCCGAGCGGACGGTCGCACGGTACGGAACCGGGCTCTGGCGGCGGGCGGTGGACCGGGCTCAGGGCCGAGGGCCGGCCGGCGGCGACCTGAGCCGGGACGACGACCGTCCGCTGTACTGGACCCGCCTGGCACTCACCCGCGAACTGCGCGCCTGGCAGCCGACCTTCGGGATGACCGAAGAGGGCCGGGCTCGGCTACTCGACCGGCTGGAGCGCTCCTCACGCGGCCAGGACGCGATCCGCTACCCGTCCGGGAAGGGCGTGAAGCGCATCCTGCTGACCGGCTTCGACCCGTTCACGCTCGACCGGGACACCCGGATCAGCAACCCCTCCGGGGCCACCGCGCTCGCCCTCGACGGCACCTGGCTGCGCACCGCCGACGGCTCCCTCGCCCAGGTCGAGACGGCCGTCTTCCCGGTGCGCTGGCAGGACTTCGCGGACGGCTCGGTCGAACGGACCCTGCGCCCGCACCTGCCGGAGGTGGACCTGTTCACCACGGTGAGCCAGGGCCGGCCGGGCCGCTTCGACATCGAGCGGACCAACGGGGCCTGGCGCGGCGGCTTCCCGGACAACGAGAACCTGTCCCGTACGGAGACGGTGCCGGTGGCCGATCCGGCGACGCAGCCCCAGTGGACGTCGACGACCCTGCCGTACACGGCGATCACGGCGGCGCCGACCGGGCGCTTCCCCGTGTACGACAACACCTCGGTGACCGAGCTTCCGGCCGGGTCGGGCACCCCCGTGGTGCGGCCCGGCGGGCCGACCGCCGGCTCCGTCGCCCGGGCGGGCGGCGGCGGGAACTACCTCTCCAACGAGATCGCCTACCGCGCCACGCTGCTGCGCGACCGCCTCGGTCTGACGCGGCTGCCCGGCGGGCACGTGCACACGCCGGTGCTCCAGTTCGGCGCGGGGAACACCGACCCGGCGACGGGCGCGGTCACCGATGCCGAGTTCGTACGGAACAGGCTCGACATCATCGCCCAGGTGCGGGCGATCGTCGCCGTGGCGGCGGGGTACGAGACACCCCCTAGCGCGGGGTGATCCCGCCCGCGTAGACGTTCTTCGGGGTGATCACCGACGTGACCGCGCGGGCGACGAGGGTCGAGGGCTCCTGGCCGTCGACGAGGGAGTCCGTGTTGAGGATGAGGACCAGCGTCGCCTTCTGCGAGGGCAGGTAGACGGTCACGGTCTCGTAGCCCGGCAGGGAGCCGTTGTGCCCGATCCAGCCGTTGGTGTTCAGGATGCCGAGGCCGTAGCCGGTGCCGGGGAAGCCGGTGGGGAGCGTCTTGAGCCGCTGGGCCTGCGTCTCGGGGCTCAGCAGCTTTCCGGTGGCGAGGACCGGGGCCCAGCGGCGCAGGTCCTCGAGGTTCGAGATCATCCCGCCGGCCGCCCAGGCCCAGCTGGGGTTCCAGTCCGTGGTGTCCGCGACGGCCCCGGTGAGCGTCTGGTCGCTGTAGCCGCGCGCGTGCGGCTCGGGGAACTCGGCGCCCTTCGGCAGGAAGCTGTGGCGCAGGCCGCCCGGCCGGACCACGCGGTCGTGGATGACGTCGGCGAGCCGCCGGCCGGTCACCTTCTCGACCACCAGGCCGAGCAGGACCAGGTTGGAGTTGCAGTACTCGAACGTCGCGCCGGGCTCGAAGGTGTTGGCGTGCCGGTAGCCGTAGGAGAGCACCTCCCACGGGTTGAAGGCGCGCTTCGGCTCGCTCAGGAGGTCGTGGATGAAGTCGGGGTCGGAGGTGTACGGGAACAGCCCGCTGCGCATCTCGGCGAGGTGGCGCAGCGTGATCCTGTCGCCGTTCGGGACGCCGCGGACGTACGTGTCGATCGGGTCGTCCAGCTTCACCTTGCCGTCGTCGACGAGCTGGAGCAGCGCGGTGACCGTGAAGGTCTTCGTCTCGCTGCCGATCCGGACGTAGGTGTCGGTGAACATCGGCCGGCCGGTGGCCTTGTCGGCGACGCCGGTCGCCCGGACGTAGCAGCCCTTGCCGGGCATCCACACGCCGACGACGAGGCCGGGGATGCCGGCCTGCTTGCGGACGTCCTCGACGGTCTTGTCGAGCCGGGCGGTCAGCTGCGGGCCGAGGCCGCCGGGCGGGCAGTCGTCGCCGTGGTGCGGGCCCGTGCCCGCGCGCGGGGCGGGTGCGGCGTGGACGGGCGTGAGGGGGACCGTCGCCAGCGGAGCGAGGACGGCGGCGGCGAGCAGCGTCGCGGCGAGCAGCCGGTGCGGGGTACGTCGCATGGTGGGGGGCGCCTCTTCCAGGTCACGGGCCCGGACCGGTTGCCGCCCCGGGCTCGCACTCGTAGTCGGACTCGACCTCGGACGGCCACATCAGCACCGGGTCGGGCGCGGACCGCTCACCGCCCGGTCCGCGCCCCGGCGAGTCCACTCGTTCGGCGCCGCCGCGCGCCCGCCGCGTGCGCCTCTGCTGCGTGCGCCTCGGTTCCGTGCGCCTCTGTTTCCTGCGGCCCCGGCTCCTAGGCGGTCCGGCGTACGATCGCCGCCAGGTCCTCGCCCGCGAGGGACGGGTCGGCGGTCAGGGCGGCGTGCACGGCCTCCAGGACCGGCAGCTTCGCCGCGGTGGCGCCGGTCGCCAGGGCCACGTCCTTGGCGGCGAGCGCGACCGGGAAGTGGACGCCGGTCGCCGTGGCGCGGCCGACGGCACCGGCCAGCGGGCCCGCTCCGAGGGTGCGCAGGGCCAGGTCGCGGGGCAGGCCGAGGGAGTCCGCGAGGGTCAGGGCCTCACCGATCAGCGCGACCCCGCCGATGACGGCGTTGATGAGGACGAGCTTCAGGGCGGCGCCGGTGCCGGGGCCGCCGCACGGCGTGACGGTGCCGAGCCGGTCGAGGACGCCCGCGACCGGGGCGGTGTCGCCGCCCGCGAAGATGAGCAGCTCGCCGGTGGCGGCCCGGTCGACGCTGCCCATGACGGGCGCGTCGACCAGGGTGACGCCCTCGGGCAGCCGGGCGGCGAGCTCGGCCACGGTGTCCGGGCCGATGGTGGAGGTGTCGATCCACTGGGTGCCGGGGCGCAGCGCCGGGATCATGGTGTCGGCGACGGCGAGCGCGGCGGCCGGGTCGGCCAGCATGGTGATGACGACGTCGGCGTCGGCGACGGCCTCGGCCGGGTCGGCGGCGCGCACGGCGCCGTCGGCGACGAGCGCGTCGGCCTTGCCGGGCGTGCGGTTCCAGACGGTGAGCGGGTGGCCGGCGTCGAGGAGGCGGCGGGCCATGGGCAGGCCCATGTTGCCGAGGCCGAGGAAGGCGATCTTGGGCAGGGTCTGGCGCCCGTGCCGCTCGTGCTCGGGCTCGCCCTGCTCGCCCTCGGGTCGCTGCTTCTCGTTCGCGTTCTCGTTCTGCATGCCCTCGACGCTAAAGCGCGACCCTTCCATGCGACAAGCGAATGTCTAGCATGGCTGCCATGCCCACTCCGCATGGCTCGCAGAGCCTGTACGAGGTCTTCCTCGCCGTCGCCCGCGCGGGTTCCTTCACCGCCGCCGCCCGTGCCCTCGGCTACACCCAGTCCGCGGTGTCCCGGCAGATCCAGGCCCTGGAGGAGGAGACCGGCGCGGCGCTGTTCGAGCGGCTGCCGCGCGGTGTGCGGCTCAGCGAGGCGGGACGGGTGCTGCTGCCGCACGCGGAGGCGGTGCGGGACCGGCTCGCCCGCGCCCGGGCCGAGCTGGCGGCGCTGCGCACCCTGGACGGCGGGCTGCTGCGGCTCGGTGCCTTCTCCAGCGCGGGCGCGGCGCTCGTCCCGCGCACGCAGGCCGCCTTCCGGGTGCGCCATCCGGGCGTCGTGGTGACCAGGGTCGAGGGCCCGTCGGTGAAGCACCTGGGGCTCGTCTCGGCCGGCGAGGAGGACCTGGCCGTGGTCAGCCCGGCCGCCGACGGCCCCGCTCCGGAGGGCGTGACGCTCCATCACCTCCTGGACGAGCCGATGCTGGTGGCCCTCGAACGCGGGCATCCGTACGCGGGACGGCGCGACGTGCGGCTCGCCGAGCTGGCCGACGAGGAGTGGATCGTCGGCAACGAGCGGCTGGAGGACACGCTGTTCCGGCCGGCCGTCACGGCCGGACTGCGCCCGCGCACCGGGCTGATCGCGCACGACTGGATCGCCAAGCTGGGCGCGGTCGCGGCCGGGCTCGGCGTCACGCTCGTACCGGCGCTCGCGGCGGCGTCCGTGCGGCCGGACGTGACGCTGGTGACGATCCACCCGGACGACGTGCCGTACCGCAGGATCTGCGCCGCGACCCCGCCGGTGCCGACGGTGGCGGCGACGGCGTTCCTGGGGCTGCTGCACGAGACCGCACAGGAGCTAACACCCACTACGCGGTATTGATCCTTACCAGGAGACACGGGATGATGGCGGCCATGATCGTCGCCGCCTCGCAGTTCGCCCCGGTCGCCGGGGACGTCGCCGCCAACGTCCGTGTCATCACCGGTCTGGTCCGCGCCGCCGGGGCCGAAGGGGCCCGGCTCGTGGTCTTCGCCGAGCTCTGCCTCACCGGCTACGAGCCGAGCCTGATCCGCCGCACTCCCGAGCTGGTGCTCACCGAGGACGACCCGCGCCTGGAGCCGCTGCGGCAGGCGTGCCGCGAGGCGGGCACCGCGGTCGTGGTCAACGGCCCCGGCCACCGGCCCGCCGGCCGCCCCGGGATCACGTCCTTCGTGATCGGCCCGGACGGCTCGCTGCTCGCCCGCTACGACAAGAGGCATCTGTACGGGGTGGAGGCCGAGGCCTTCGCGCCGGGCACCACCGACGGGCGCTTCGAGCTCGACGGGGTCCGGTTCGCGCTCGCCACCTGTTACGACAACCGCTTCCCGGACCTCGCCGAGCGGGCCGCCGCCGACAAGTGCTCGGTCTACCTGGCCAGTTCGGTGCTCGGCGCCGACAACGACTCGTTCACGGCGGTCTATCCGGTGCGGGCCCGCGACTTCGGCCTGTACGTCGTCCTGGGCAACGCCATCGGGCCCAACGAGGACGGTGTGGCCGGCGGCATGGCCGGCGCCTGGGGCCCGGACGGCGGGCGAATCGCGGACGCGGGCCCGGACAAGCCGGGCTTCGTCCTCGCCGACGTCGGCTGAGGCCCGAGGAGGGCCGAGCCGTCACGGAACCCCCTGCCCGTGACGGCTCTCCCCCCGCCCCTGTCACGGGGCGCTCAGAACTCCCCTACGAGGCGGTCAGGACGTCCCCTACGGGGCGCTCAGACCCAGCGTGTAGGCGCCGGAGCCGCTGTAGGCGTGCACCACGTAGCGGTAGTAGCCCGCGGTGCCGTTGTAGGTGATGTCCTCGTCGGCGCTCGCCGTGCCGCCGACCGCCACGTCCGCCCAGCCGGAGCCGTTCCACTTCTGCAGGTAGAGGTCGAAGTCGGTGCCGGCCGGACCGCGCAGGCAGCCCACGTGGGTGCCGGAGGTCGCCGAGTAGTAGTACGAGCCGTCCGGCTGGGCCTCGGCCTGGCCGCTGCTCAGCGAACCCTCGTAGGTGTACTCCGTGTTCGCGCAGCCGGTGGGCGGCGGGGTGTCCGTGCCGACCGTCAGCTGGTAGGTGACGGTGTGGGTGGCGGAGCCCTTGCCGGTGACGGTGATCGGGTAGGTGCCGTTCGCGGTGCCGGCCGCGACCTGGACGGTCATCGTCGAGGAGCCGCCCGAGGTCACCGAGGAGGGGCTGAAGGAGACGGTGACGCCGCTCGGCGCGCCGCTCGCGGAGAGCTGCACGGTCTGCGCGCTGCCGCCGGTGGTGGTCGTGTTCACCGTGGAGGTGACCGAGGAGCCCGCCTGGACGGAGCCCGAGGCCGGGTTCAGGGCGAGCGAGAAGTCCGGCGTGGTGGTGCCGCCGCAGTCGGTCTCACCGGACTGGGCGGGGACGCCGATCGCGTTCCAGGCCGTCTTCACGGCGTTGCACTCGGCGCTGCCGTAGGTGTTCTTGGCGGTGGCCAGGGTCGCCTTGCGGGCGGCGAGGTGGTTCCAGGAGGAGGTCTTCATCAGCAGCGCGCCCATGAAGATCTTGCCGGCCTTCTGCACGCCGATGCCGGTCACGGAGGACGGGCCGCCGGAACAGATCGGGCTCGACGGCTTGCCGCCGCCCGGGTTGGAGCCCTCGGCCAGCAGGTAGAACCAGTGGTTCTGCGGGCCGGCCGCCGCGTGCACCTCGGTGCCGGAGTTCAGCTGCGGGTAGCAGTTGGGGTCGCCGGCGAGCGAGGGGTTGTACATGTAGCGGATCGGCTTGTTGTCGCCCAGGAAGTTCAGCTTCTCGCCGACCGTGTAGTCCGGGGTGTCGTTGGGGTTGGCGGCGAAGTGCTCGGTGAGCGCGCCGAATATGTCGCCGGTGGACTCGTTCATGCCGCCGTTCTCGTTGGACGAGCCGGCGCTGCCCGGGGTCCGGTCGAAGATCTCGTGACCGTACTCGTGGGCGACGACGTCGATGCCGGTGAGCTGGTTGGTGCCGTTCTGGTTGCGGCCGTACGTGGTCTTGGTGCCGTCGTAGTACGCGTTGACCTCGCCGAGGCCGGCGCGGGCCGGGACCATGCCGCCCTGGCCGTTGATGCCGTTGTAGCCGAACCACTGCTTGAGCATGTCGGACTCGCGCTGGGCCGCGTACATGATGTCGACGCAGGCGGTCACGAGGTCGTTGGCGGTGCCGTTGCCCCAGGGCGGCGTGCCGGTGTAGGCGCTGCCGTTCTGGCCGCCGCACCGGAAGCCGGAGCGGTTGGGGTCGGTCATCGAGCTCGCGGCGGTGTCGATGGTGACGTTGCCGTTGTGGTAGCCGCGGCCCTCGGCGTGCCTGACCTTGTCGGTGACCTGGGTGACCTTGCCGGTGCGGGCGTCGACGTAGGTGTCGAGGGAGCTCGGCAGGTCCTGGGCGGTGCGGCCGACGACCAGGGTGTGCCAGGTGAGGACGGGCTTGTTCCCCTTGAGCAGCACGGTCAGTTCGGGCGTGCTCGCGCTCTCGACGTCCGCGAGCTGCGCGCGGGCGGTGGCGAGGGCGGCGGCCTCGCCGACGGCGGCCTCGGTGGACAGCCTGATGGCCGGGGCGGGCGCGGCGGCGACGTGACGGACCTTGCCGGCGCTGTCGGAGAGGACGACGGCGTCGCCGCCGGTGACCGGGAGGCCCTTGTAGGTGCGCTCGTAGGCGGCGTAGTAGAGGCCGCCGGTCCACGGGGTGACGGCGGTGCGGACGAGTTCCTCGTCGGTGCCGTGGCGCAGCCCGTCGAGTCCGCTGTCGGCGGCCTTGTCGGCGGCGGCGAGCGCGAGGGACCTGCCGTGCCCGGGCGGTACGGGCTGGGACGGTCCGTCGGTGGCCGCGGCAGCGGTGCCCGCGAGGGTGCCGGCGAGGCTCGCCGTCAGCGCGAGCGCCGCCAGGGCCGCGGTGAGTCTGGTGGGGTGCACGTCTGCTCCGTTCGGGTGGGGGGAGACGGTGGGACGCGCCGAGTATGTGCGTGGACATGGCAAGTCGGGGACATCCCACCCGGCATAAGACCCGCGTTATGCCGAACCCGGCCCTCCGCCCCGACGCGCTGCTTACCCTGCTGAAATGCAGCTGGAGTTGAGACATCTCGAAGCCGTCTGCCGGATTGCGGAAGCGGGCAGTCTGGGCCGTGCGGCGGCCCGCCTCGGCGTGTCCCAGCCGGCCCTCTCCGCGCAGCTGCGGCGCATCGAGCGGGCCGCGGGCGGGGAGCTGTTCGTCCGCGGCAGGCACGGCGTCGATCCCACGCCGCTGGGCGAGTTCGTGCTGTCCAGGGCCCGCCGCGTGCTCGGCGAGATGGACGCCCTGGCGGCCGGCGCCCGCGCCGCCGCACCCCACCCGACGCTGCGGCTCGGCTGCATCCTGCTGGTCCTGATGGACCGGCTGATCGGTCGCCTCGAGGAGGAACTCGCGGGTCTGGACGTCGAGATCGGCATCGAGCACTCGGTGACCACGCTCAGCCGGATGCTCGGTGCCGGACAGTACGACGCGATCGTGTACGGGGAGGTCGGCGACCACGAGGTCCCGCTGCCCGAGGGCGTGGCGGCCCGCACCCTCGTACCGAAGGAACCGTTCTGCGTCCGCATGTCGGCGGCGCACCCGCTGGCCGGGCGCGAGCGGATCGACCTCGCGGAGCTCGCGGGCGAGACCTGGATGACCATGGTGGAGGACGACGACGGCGGCCCGGAGGCGCTGGTCGGCGCCTGCCGGAAGGCCGGCTTCACCCCGACGCTGCGCTACCGGATCGCCGACCGGAAGATGCACTACGACCTGATCGCGGCGGGCCGGGCGATCTCGGTGAGCCAGCCGACGGCGCCGCCCGCCGAGGGCACCGTGCTGCGCCCGCTGGCCGGCGACCCGCTCACCGGCCGCATCCGGCTCGCGTGGAACCGGGCCGCCGTCTCCGGGCGGCGGGCCGCGCACCTGTACCGGGCGGCGGGGCTCGCGTACCTGGACAACGTGCCCACCAACGCCTTCCACCGGACGTGGTGGGAGGCCCGCCCGGAGCTGCACCCGGTCCTGGACTGAACGGGCGGGCCGGTGCCCCCCCCCCCCCCCGCATCGGGGCGTCGCACCGCTCCGGGATGCCGCGACCGTGGAGGCGCTCTCCGGTCCCCGGGGATGTGGACGGGATCGCCGTGGCCCTGTGAGGCGCGCGTCCGCCGACTTCCGCCCGGCACGGCCTGCCTGACCAGGCGTCACCCCCGACTCTGCCGGCGACCACCGCCGGTCCCACCCCACGTCACTCCGTGCGCAGGGCGCGCGCCGTGTCCGTGCGGGCCGCCCAGCCGGCCGGGAGCAGGGCGCCCGCCGTCGCGATGAGCACTCCGGCGAGGGCGAGCGCCGCGAGCACAGGTGCGCCGTACACGTCCAGGTGCGCCGGCGGGATCGTCGTACCGACGGCCCGGCCCATCGCCGGCATCACCGCGCGGTGCAGCACCGTGCCGAGCGGCACGCCCACCGCGCCCGCGAGCAGGCCGACCGTCGCGACCGAGGTGAGGACCTGGGTCACCGTCTGCCCCGGGGTCATGCCGAGGGACTTGAGGACGCCGAGGTCGCGGACGCGGTCCCGGGTGTCGAGCACCACGGTGTTCAGGACGCCGAGGGCGGCGACGGTGACGGTGAGGACGGTGAGCATCACGATCAGGGCGCGCATGGCCAGGATCGTGGAGGAGTGGCCGGTGTCGGTGGGCTCGGCCGTCGCACCGAGGGGTGCCAGGCGGGTGTTCAGGCGGGCGAGGTAGTCCTCCTCGTCGGTGCCCGGCGCGAGGACGACGGAGAAGGCGCTCGGCAGGTAGCGGGCCCCGAGGGCCGTCACGGACGCCGCGTCGGTCCGCAGGGTCATGCCCTTGCCGCCGAGGTCGAAGATCTCCCCGACGATCCTCAGCCGCACCGTCCGGCCCTGTTCGGAGAGCGTCACGGTGTCGCCGACGCCCAGACCGGCGGCCCGCAGGAACCGGGTGGCGGCGACCGCCTCGCCGGGTCCGCCGAACCAGCGGCCCGCGACCATGGTGTGCGGGGCGACGGAGGTGTCTCCCGTGTACACGACGAGCGGCGTGCCGCCGGTGAGTCCGGCCGCGCCCACCGTGGTCGTCGTCCTCCGGTAGAAGGCGCCGGTGCCCGCCACCGAGCGGAGCACCTCCGCCACCGCCGCGGGGTCGGCGGGCTTCGGCGGTGCCGCCTCCGGGCCGGCGGTCGGGCCGACCGTGCGTACGGTCACGTCGCCGCCGCGGTCGGGGGAGCCCTCGGCCTGGACCGCGCCCAGCGTGCCGCCGAGCCCGACGGCGAGGGTCACCGCGAGGGTCCCGAAGGCCACGCCCGCGCCCGTCGCGGCCGCGCGGGCCGGGCGGGCGAGCGGGCTCGTGAGGCCGAGGACCACGGCGGGCGGCAGCCGCAGCCGGCCCAGGAGGGCGGCCACCCGTCGGGTCGTCGCGCCACCGGCGGCCCTGCCGGTGCCTCCCGCCGTGCCCTGGCGGACGGCGTCGGCGGCCCGCAGCCGGGCGGCGCGCAGGGCGGGGGCGAGCGCGGCGGCGGCCACCACCAGCAGGGCACCGGCCGGCACCGCGAGGTCCACCCACACCGGGACGGTCACCGAGGCGGTGCCGTACGCCTCCGCGACCCGCGCCATGAGCGGCACGGCCAGCGCGTTGCCGAGGGCGACGCCGAGCGCGGAGCCCACCGCGGCCGGGATCAGGGCCTGGGCGACGTAGGCCCGGCCGACCTGGGCGGGCGTGAGGCCGAGGGCCTTCAGGATGCCGATCCGGCGGGTCGCCGCGCCCACGGCACCGCTGACCACGATCCCGATCACGAGGACGGACAGCGCGAGTCCGAGGACGGCGAAGGCGGTGACGAACGGGATGAACGCCGCCGTGTCCTCCGTCGCCGCCTGCCGCACGTCGAGGTACGACTGCCCGCCGGACGGCGCGTGCGGCGCGACGACGGCGGCGACCGCCGCCCGCCCCGCCTCGACGGCGACGGCGTCCGGGGCGTCCCCGAGCCGGTACAGCATCTGCAGGTCGGGCTTCTTCGCCCGGGCGCCGGCGCCGTGCCCCGACCGCTCGCCGGCCCGGCCGTCCCGCGCGCCCGAGGCCGGATCCTGCGCCGCGAGCGCGGTCACCTGGGCGGGAGTCACCCACGCCTGGGCGCTGTCGCCGACGGAATCGGCGACGCCGACCACGGTGAGGCGCTCCGCGCCGGCTCCCCGGCCGGCCGCGAGGACGCTCCCGGTCCTGATGCCGAGCGGCAGGGAGCCCGAGGCGAGGACGATCTCGCCGGGCCCGGCCGCCCAGCGGCCGTCCACGAGTTCGACCCGGTCGACCGGCGCTTCGGGTGCCGCACGCCCGGCCACGGTCAGCGGCGGGGGTTCGAATCCGGGCGGCGTCGGCGCGCCGTCCGTCGGGTGGAGGCGGACGGACACGACCGGGAAGGGGCCCGCCGCGGCGGTGACGCCCGTCGCGCGGGCGGTGACCGCCGCCTGCTGCGGTGTCACCGTCGCGCCGTCGAAGCGGGCGGTCAGATGGGCGCCGTTCTGCCGGGCGAAGGCCCGGTCGAAGGGTGCCTGGGAGACGACCAGGAGGCCGAGGGCGAGCACCGCGGCCGCCACCGAGAGCAGCGTGGTGAGCACCATGACGGCGGTCTGTGCCTTGCGCCGTCCCACGCCCGCGCGGACGACCTTGCCGAGCGCCCCGTTCACCGGGTCACCGCCCGCGCGTCCCGGGCGATCCGCCCGTCCACGAGCTCGATCGTCCGGGTCGCGCAGGACTCGGCGAGCGCCAGGTCGTGGGTGACCAGGACGATCGTCTGCCCGTCCGCGTGCAGTTCGCGCAGGAGGGCGCGGACGTCGGCGCCGGAGGCCGAGTCCAGGGCGCCGGTCGGCTCGTCGGCGAGCAGCAGCGGCGGCCGGTTCATCAACGCCCGGGCGACGGCGACCCGCTGGCGCTCGCCGCCGGACAGCCGGCCCGGGTGGGCGTCGGCGTGCCGGTCGACGCCGAGGTACGAGAGGAGTTCCGCCGCGCGGTCCGCGGCCTCGGCCCGCGGCACGCCGGCCAGCTGGGCGGGCAGCAGCACGTTGTCGCGCACGGTCAGGTCGTCCAGGAGGTGGAAGAACTGGAAGACCATGCCGATGTGCGCGCGCCGGTAGCGGGCGGCGGCCGCCTCGCTCATCGTGTCGACGCGCTGTCCGGCGACGGTCACGGTGCCGGTGCTCGGCCGGTCGAGTCCGGCGACCAGGTTGAGCAGCGTCGACTTCCCGCTGCCCGACGGGCCGAGGACGGCGAGCGCCTCTCCGGGCGCCACCAGGAGCGTCAGGTCGTCGAGCACGGCCCCGGCGGTGCCGCCGTCGCCGCCGGGGCGCGGTCCGGCGGCGCCATCACGGCGACGGGTGCCGGTGCGCCCGGCCTCGTACGTCTTGCCGACTCCTCTCAGCTCGATCAGGGCCTGGACGGGGCCGTCGGGGCGGCCGGGCCGGCCGGGGTGGTCTGTCTCGGCGGTCATGCGCTTCTCCGGTGCCGGTGGGAATCGTCGGGAACGCCGGGAACGCTAGGTCCGGGCCCGGCGGGAGCGCGTCGGCCCGGGCGGCGAAGATCCGTACCGTGCGCGGCGGATCCCGGGCCGCGTCATCCGCGCGATGTACACCCGGGGGCCCGTGCGTCTGCGCCCGGCGGCCGATCCGGAGCCCGCCGGGGCCTTGGCAGACTGGGCCGATGCGCTGGATGAAGGCAGTGGTGGAGGCTCGCCGGTCCTGGGTCGCGGACGGCCTGCTCGCCGCGGGCCTGGCCGTCGGCACGGTCGTGGGCAACCTCAACCGTTCGTACGTGAAGGTCCTCGCCGACGGGATGCCGCACCCGGCTCCCGTCCGGCCGCCGGCCCCGCCCGCGCTGCCGGATCCGCCCGGTGTCGGCTCGGTGACGAACCCGGTGGCCGCGGTCGAGCACATCCTCCCGCCCGCCGAGGCGTGGGAATGGCTGCTGGTGCTGCTGACCGCGCTGCCCCTGGTGCTGCGGCGCCGCTGCCCGCTCGCCGTGTACGGGGTGGTGACGGCGGCGACGCTGGCGGTGCACCGCTGGGGCGAGCCGGCTCCGGACGCGACGACGGTCATGTTCGCGTCCGGGCTCGCCGCCGGGTACGCCGCGGCCGTGTACAGCCCGCACCGGAAGGCCGCCGTGGCCCTGCTGCTCGCCGGGGTCGTGCTGTACCCGGTGTGCGGTCTGGTGGCCGACGTGGACCAGGGGCTCGTGCCGCTGCTCGTGCTGGTCCCGCTGGCGCTCGCCGCGCGGGTCGTGGACGTCTGGCGACGGCGGGCCCGGGCCCTGCGCGAGGAGCGGGAGGAGGCGCTGCGGCGGGCGGTGGCGGGCGAGCGGGCCCGGATCGCCCGGGAGCTGCACGACGTCGTCACCCACAACGTGAGCATGATGACGATCCAGGCCGGCGCGGCGCGCAAGGTCCTCGACACGGCGCCCGAGCAGGCGCGGGAGGCGATGCTGGCGGTGGAGACGGCCGGGCGGGCCGCGATGTCCGAACTGCGGCACGTGATGGGTCTGCTCACCATGACCGACGATCCGCCGGGCGCGGGCCCGGCCGTCCCGGGCCCCTCGGACCTGGCCGATCCGGACCTGGCGCCGCAGCCCGGTCCGGAACGGCTCGCGGACCTGGTGGAGCGGGTGCGCGCCACCGGCACGCCGGTGGAGCTGACGGTGCGGGGCGACGCGGGGGCGGGGACTCCGGCGGGGGTGGGGCTCGCGGTCTACCGGGTGGTGCAGGAGGCGCTGACGAACGCGGTCCGGCACGCGGAGGGCGCGCGGGTCGCGGTGACCGTGGAGCACGCGCCCGAGGAGCTGCGCGTGGAGGTCGTGGACTCGGGCGGCCGGCCGCGCGCCGGTGCGGCCCCGGGCGGCGGCCGCGGCCTGATCGGACTGCGGGAACGGCTCGCGGTCTACGGCGGTACGCTGCACGCGGGCCGGCGCCCGGGCGGTGGCTACGAGGTCCGTGCGGTGATCCCGTCGGCCGGGCCGCCCGCGCGGGCCGGCGGCGGACCGGCGCCGGGAATCGGGCGGGAGGACGCATGACCGAGGCACCCCGGGTGGTGATCGTCGACGACCAGGCGCTGGTGCGCACGGGATTCCGGATGATCCTGACCGCCGACGGCATCGACGTCGTCGCCGAGGCCGCGGACGGCGAGGAGGCCGTGGCCGCGGTCCGCCGCACCCGGCCCGACGTGGTCCTGATGGACGTCCGGATGCCGCGCGTGGACGGTCTGGAGGCCACCCGCCGGCTGCTCGGGGAGCGCACCGCCGACGCCTCGGAGCCGTACCCCCGGGTGATCATCCTGACCACCTACGACCTCGACGAGTACGTGTACGCCGCGCTGCGCGCGGGAGCGAGCGGCTTCCTCCTGAAGGACGTCACGCCGGAGCACCTGGCGGCGGCGGTGCGGCTCGTGCGCGAGGGCGACGCGCTGCTCGCGCCGGCGATCACCCGCCGGCTGGTCGAGCGGTTCGCGGCGCCCGCCGCTCCGGGCGGGCCCGCCACTCCCCCGCACCCGGACCTGTCGGTGCTGACGCCGCGCGAGCGGCAGGTCCTGGAGGCACTGGCCCGTGGGCACAGCAACGCCGAGCTCGCCGCCCACTTCGTCCTGAGCGAGGCCACGGTGAAGACGCACGTCGCCCGTGTCCTGGGCAAGCTGGGGCTGCGCGACCGCGCGCAGGCGGTGATCGCCGCCTACGAGACCGGTCTGGTCACGCCGGGCGGTACGGCTTCGGGGCGGCGGGAGTGAGGTGTCCGGCCGGCGCGGCCGGACCCGGGCCCCGCGCCGGGCCCTGGCCCGCGCCGCCGTGCTCGTGCTCGGCGGTGTGCGCGTGCGTGGGGGCGTCCTCGTCCGGCTCCGCCGTCTCGCCGTTCAGCTCGCGGGCCATCAGGGTGGCGCCGGCGACCGCGCCCGGCATCAGCAGGACGGCGACGAAGGGGACGAGGAAGGCGAGGGTGAGCGGGACGCCGAAGCCGAGGGCGGCCATGCGGCGGCCGCGCAGCAGGGTGAGTCGCTGCTTGAACTCGACGCGGCGGCGCTGGAGCGCGACCGCCGTGAGCTCCTCGGTGAGGAAGAAGCCGGAGACGGCGAAGCCGATCGCGGGGACCACGGTCTGGCCGACGACGGGGATGAAGCCGGCCGCGAAGAGCAGGATGCCGTAGAACGCGACGCGCAGCAGGACCCGGATGCTGTCGCGGGCGGAGATCCAGAGTTCGCGCCAGAGCGGCAGCCCGGACTCGGGGGCCTCGCCGCTCTCGCTGCGGTCGACGGCCTCGGAGAGCGATTCGTAGAAGGGCTGCCCGATGAGGAGGGTGACGGCGGTGAAGGTGATCACGGCGAGGAACAGTCCGAGCGCGAAGACCAGGAAGGTCAGGGTGCCGCGGAGCAGGCCCTGCCAGGGCGAGCCCCAGTCGTCGGCGAAGGGCGTCGCCCAGGACGTCAGGTCGTCGGCGCCGTAGAAGAGGCCGACGAGCGCGCCCGTGTAGAGGACGAAGGTGACGAGACCGGGCAGCAGCCCGAAACCGAACCAGCGTCCGTGGCCGGCGACCCACTTCTGGCCGCGCAGCAGATAACCGAAGCCCACCCCGAAATCACGCATGGCGATCACCCTAGTGGTGGCACGGCCGGTACGGCGAAGGGCCGGTACGGCGAAGGACCGCACCCTGGTCGGTCAGGGTACGGCCCCTCTTCAGTCTGCGGGCCGAAGCCCGCGACGTCTAACTCAGACGGCCAGCTCGACCGTGATGTTGCCGCGGGTCGCCTTGGAGTACGGGCAGACCTGGTGGGCCTTCTCGATCAGGCCCTTGGCGGTCTCGGCGTCCACGTTCGGGATGGTCGCCGAGATCTTGACGATGATGCCGAAGCCCTCGTCGTTCTTGCCGATGCCGACCTCGGCGGTGACCGTCGAGCCGGAGATG
Organism: Streptomyces sp. NPDC127114; assembly: GCF_042677525.1. NCBI lineage: Bacteria > Bacillati > Actinomycetota > Actinomycetes > Kitasatosporales > Streptomycetaceae > Streptomyces > Streptomyces sp. NPDC127114. The sequence goes on along the minus strand of NZ_JBHXTJ010000008.1, from coordinate 34,802 downwards.
TCGGCGTTCTCGTTGCGGGCCACGACGCCGAGCGCGCCCTGGAAGCAGGCGCTGTAGCCGGCGGCGAAGAGCTGCTCGGGGTTGGTGCCGGCGCCGGAGCCGCCCATGGCCTTGGGCGGGTTGACGACGACGTCGAGCTGACCGTCGTCGGTGGCGACCCGGCCGTCGCGACCGTTCTCGGCGGTGGCGACGGCGGTGTACAGGACGTCGGAGTGCGTGATCGACATGCTGTTGTCTTCCTTCTGCGGTTCGCCGCGACTCGCGCCCACGATCGCGACGGCTGAGGGAAGACTAACGGGTCGCGGAAACGATCATCTTTCCGGTGTTGTCGCCGCGGAGCAGACCGAGGAAGGCGTCCACGCCGTTCTCGATGCCCTCGACGAAGGTCTCGCCGTACTTCAGCTCGCCGGAGCGCAGCCAGCCGCCGACCTCCTGGACGAACTGCTGCTGCAGCCCGTAGTGGTCGCCGACGAGGATGCCCTGGAGGCGCAGGCGCTTGCCGATGATCATGGCCATGTTGCGCGGGCCGGGGACCGGCTCCGTGTCGTTGTACTGGGCGATCATGCCGCAGATGGTGGCGCGGCCGTGCACGTTGAGCGAGGAGATGGCGGCCTCCAGGTGGTCGCCGCCGACGTTGTCGAAGTAGACGTCGATGCCGTCCGGGGCGGCCTCGCGCAGCTGGTCCTTGACCGGGCCGTTCTTGTAGTTGAAGGCGGCGTCGAAGCCGAGCTCCTCGACCAGCCACTTCACCTTCTCGTCCGAGCCGGCCGAGCCGATGACCCGGGAGGCGCCCTTGAGCCGGGCCATCTGGCCGACCTGGCTGCCGACCGCACCGGCCGCGCCGGAGACGAACACGGCGTCGCCCTCCTTGAAGGAGGCGACCTCGAAGAGACCGGCGTAGGCGGTGAGGCCCGGCATGCCGAGCACGCCGAGGTAGGTGGAGAGCGGGGCGAGCTCCGGGTCGACCTTGGTGGCGTGCCGGGCGGGCACGTCCGCGTACTCCCGCCAGCCGAGACCGTGCAGCACGTGGTCGCCGACGGCGAAGCCCTCGGCGTTGGAGGCGACGACCTCGCCGACCGCGCCGCCGTCCATGGGGTGGTCCAGCTGGAAGGGCGGTATGTACGACTTCACGTCGTTCATCCGGCCGCGCATGTACGGGTCCACCGAGAAGTGCAGGTTGCGCACGAGGATGCGGCCCTCGGCCGGCTCGGCGACCGGCGTCTCGCGGAGCGCGAAGTCCGCGGGGACGGGCCAGCCGTGCGGGCGGGCGACGAGGTGCCACTCACGGCTGGACGCGGGGAGTACGGACATCTGCGGTGCCTCCTGAGAAAGTTTCACTAGCTGAAACAACCATGCGCCTGGATATTTCAGGTTGTCAAGTATCGGAGTACGATGGTGCCCATGCCCACCTCACGCACGGACCCCCTGACCCGCGAGGTCGTGGAACTCATCGGCTCGGTCGTGGCCCGCTACCACGAGGAGTACGAGCAGGCCGCGGCCGCGCACGCCCTCACCGGGGCGCAGGCCCGGGTCCTCGGGCTGCTCGCCCTGGAGCCCACGCCCATGCGGAAGATCGCCGAGCAGCTCAAGTGCGAGCCCTCGAACGTCACCGGGATCATCGACCGGCTGGAATCCCGCGGCCTGGTGGAGCGCAGACCCGACCCGGCCGACCGCCGGGTCAAGGTGGCCGCGCCCACCGACGAGGGCCGCGAGACGGCCCGCCGTCTGCGCGACGCCCTGCATTTCGCCCGGGAGCCGCTGGGCGAGCTCACCGAGGTGGAGCGCACGCTGCTGCGCGACCTGCTGAAGCGCATGCTGGGCGAGCCGACGGCACCGGCCGGCGCGTAGCGCCCGCCCCGGACAGCCCCTAGACGCACCACCAGAGGAACCAGTTGCACGTCGGTTCCGGGCTGGGCGTCGTGGTGGGTGCCGGCGCGGTGGACGAGGGCCCCGGCACCGAACCGCTCGCCGTGGGCGTGGCCGTGCCGCCGGGCGTGCCGGAGGGAGCCGTGGGGGCGCCGGTCGTCGCCCGCGGCGAGGGTCCCGGCCCGTCGCCCGCGCCGTCGCCGGACCCGGAGCCCGGGCCCGTACCGGAACCGCTTCCCGTACCCGTACCCGTTCCGGTTCCCGTGCCCTCGCCCGTGCCGCCGTCGCGGCCGGAGCCGCGTGCCGGGTGGGGCGTGGTCGTCGGGCGCGCCGTGCCGGACTCGACCGGCCCCGGGCCGTCGGGGCGACCGCTCTCGGAGGGCGTCGGCTGCTCCGGGTCGAGGGGCACCTCGACGGCCTCCTCCTGCTCGACGGCGGTGGCGGGGCCGCCGTCCTGCGGAGGTTCGAGGGCCAGCTTGGCCATGCTCAGCGAACCGGCCGCGAGCACGAAGCCGAGGGTGGTGAGCAGGACCGTACGGCCGCGCCGCGAGCGCGCCCGGCGCCCGCCGCGGCCGGCGGCGACGGCGCTCCTGCCGCCGCCCTTGGCGCGGCGGCGCGCGGCGGCGCGCCCCTCGGCCGGGCGGGGCGGCTCGAGCGGGTCCAGTTCGTAACTGAACTCCGGACCGAGGTCCGGACCGGACTCCGGCACGGCGGACGACGGGGTGTCCGTCGGTTCCGGTGCAGGTGCCGGTGCCGGTGCCGCCGCGGGCGGCCGGAAGGACGTGGGGGGAGCGAAGTACCGCAGCTCCTCGGCGGGGGTCCCGCAGCCCGCACAGGCCAGGGCGCCGTTGAGATGCCGTCGGCACTGGTGGCAGTAGTCCATGGCGCCCGCAGGCTATGCGGCCCGGGGACTCCACTGATAGACGCGAACGTGAGGATCCTGTGAGGAAACCGCAGGTCGTCGGCGTGCCGCCGCGATTCTCCCCCTTCGGGCAGGATGGGCGCATGACCCCTGCCGCCCGGATTTCCGCCCCCTTCGGACCGTACGAGTTCCAGCTCGTCCTGCTCCGCCGGATGGCGGACCATCAGGCCGGTCTTGTCGACGAGGCCCTGCGCGAACTCGGCGCGGGCCGCACCGAGATGCGCGAGGCCAACAAACGCTGGCAGGCGTGGGCACACGCCCGCCCGTCACCCGCCGCCACCCTGCCTGACGCGCTTCGCGCGGCCCCTTCCCTTCATGGCGGCCGGGGCGAGCTCGACCGCTACCGGCAGGCCCTCGGCGAGCCGGAGGCCCGGCACGCGGTGCGCGGCGGGAGCGAGGCGTGGCTGTGGCCGCTGCCGCTCTGGCCTGACCTGCGGTTCACCGTGCTCGTCGGGCCGGGCCGCGCCGTCTGGTCCCGCACCCTGACCCGCGCACCCGGTGCGCCCGCACCGCGGCTGCGCACCGCCGAGGACCTGCGCCCCTGGCACTGCACGATCGACGAGGTCTGGCGGGCCTTCCGCGACGTCGAACCCCGCGAGGGCGTGGGCCCGGCCCTCGCCCGCCTCGACTTCACCCTGCCCGACGGCGAACGCGCGGCGGCGGAGTTCGCCTGGGGCCTGCTCCAGCGCACCGTTCCGCCGCTGAACACGCGGGGAGGCGGCGGAACGCCGGAACCGACCTGACGGGCCGACCGCTCAGCTGTCTGCCGGACCGACGGTTCACCGGCCTGCGGCCGACCGGCCACCGGCCTGACGGACCCGCCGCTCACCTGCCTGCCGGGCCGACCGTTTCACCGCCCCGACCGCCCCGGCCCGCCGCCGCCCTGACAGATCGGCTGGTCAGCGGCCTCCGGCGCCCCGCACGGCCGCCCCGTCCTCGTCCGTCGCGCACGCTCCACCCCGCGTGAAGCCCTGCCCCAGGCCTGACGTTCCGTCAGCGGACGGTCACCCCCGGGCGGCTCAGCTCAGCGCGCGCCCCGTGCGGTGCGGCAGGACGATGCGAACAAGGACCGCGCCCCGCGCGCCGCCTCACCCGTGCCAGCACCGCACTCCGGAGGACCGCCGTGACCGTCAGCCTTGAGCAGCTGCGCCGCTGCCATGTCGCCGTCGACCTGGGCGCCGCCCGCACCCGCGTCTTCGTCAAGGGCGCCGGACTCGTCGTCGACGAGCCGTCCGTCGCCGCCGTCAACACCCGCACCGGCGCGCTCATCGCCGTCGGCGCGCTCGCCGAGAAGATGACCGGCCGCACCCCCGACTACATCCGGGTGGTCCGCCCGGTGTCCGGCGGCACCGTCGTCGACATCGAGATGGCCCAGCGGATGCTCCGTCACCTCCTCGGTGACAAGCTCCGCCGCCAGCTGCGCCGCAAGCCCCGGCTGCGCGCCGCCGCCTGCACCCCGCACGACAGCGACCCGCTCGCCCAGCGCGCTGCCGTCGAGACCCTCGTCGGCCTCGGCGCCCGCCGGGTGGAGCTGGTCGACACCCTGATCGCGGCGGCCGTGGGCTGCGGACTCCCGGTCGAGCAGCCGACCGCCACCATGATCATGGTGTGCGGCGCGGCCACCACCCAGGTCGCCGTCCTCTCGCTCGGCGCGATCGTCACCGCCGAGCGCATGCCCGTCGGCGGCGACGCCATCGACCACGCCGTCATCCAGCACCTGCGCCACCAGCACGAGCTGATGCTGCCCAGCCAGTCGGTGCGGCCCCTGCAAGTGGCGCTGCACGGCAACGGCCTGACGGTCCAGGGCCCCACCTTCACCGAGATCCACGGCCGTGACGTGGCCACCGGCCTCGCCCGCTCGGTGACCGTCGACACCGCCGCCGTACGCGAGGCCATCCAGACCCCGCTCACCGCCGTCCTCGACGGCATCGGCAAGGTGCTCCGCGACTGCCCGCCCGACCTCGTGGCCGACCTCGCCGACCGCGGCATCATGATGGTCGGCGGCAGCGCCCTCCTCCCCGGCCTCGACCAGATGCTGCGCGAGGCGACCGGCATGCCCGTGCACATCGCCGAGCGGCCCGACGTGTGCGCCGTGCTCGGCCTCGGCGCGATGCTGGAGGGCCGGATCCAGCCGCTCGTGCTCGACCCGCTGGCCGAGGACGCCCGAGCCGAGGAGGACTGACCACGAAGCCGGGCGTTTCGTACGACAATGGACCCGTGCCGATCATGGACGAGGCGGGCGACGGGACGGGCGACGACGGCCCGGAGCCCCGTCTGCCCATGCTCCTGGAGGCCGTCCTCGCCGTCGGCAGCGAGCTCGAACTGCGGGCCACCCTCCAGCACCTCGTGGAGACCGCCACCGCGCTGACCGGCGCCCGCTACGGTGCGCTCGGGGTCGTCGACCCCGAGCGCCGCCGGATCACCGAGCTGTTCACCTCCGGCATGACCGACGAGCAGCGGGCCCGGATCGGCCGCCTCCCCGACGGCCACACCGGACTCCTCGGCGTCCTCGTCCAGGACCCGCAGCCGCTCCGGCTCGACGACCTGACCGCCGACCCGCGCTCCTCCGGCGTGCCCGAAGGCCACCCCGCGATGCGCTCCTTCCTCGGCGTGCCCATCCGCGTCCACACCGAGGTGTTCGGCAACCTCTACCTCACCGACAAACACGCCGGCCCCTTCACCGAGGAGGACCTGGCCCTCCTCCGCGTCCTCGCCTCCCAGGCCGGCATCGCCATCGGCAACGCCCGCCTCTACGAGACGGCCCGCCAGCGCGAGCGCTGGATCGAGGGGGCCGCCGCCGTGACCACCGCGCTCCTCACCGGCAGGCCCGCCCAGGACGCCCTGACGACCGTCGCCGAGCGGGCCCGGCTGCTGGCCGACGCCTCGGCCGGCGTGGTGCTCCAGCCCACCGAGGAGGGCGGCATGGAGATCGTCGCCGCCTCCACGCCCGACGACCCGGGCGACCTCGTCGGCACCACGATCGCGCCCGGCTCCCCCGTCCTGGTCCAGCTGCTCGGCGGCGAGCCGGTGTTCGTCGAGGACTCGGCGACGGATCCCCGGATGACCACCCACGTACGCAGCCGCTTCGGGCCCTCGATGATGCTGCCGCTGCAGAGCGGCGGCAAGCTCATCGGTACCCTCGCGCTGCCGCGGCGGCGCGGCGACCGCCCGTACACCGCGGTCGACCGGCTGCTCGCCTCCCAGTTCGCCTCGCAGGCCGCGCTCGCCCTGGTCCTCGCCGACGCCCAGCACGACCGCGAGCAGCTCGCCGTCTACGAGGACCGCGACCGGATCGCCCGCGACCTGCACGACCTGGTCGTCCAACGCCTCTTCGCCACCGAGATGATGCTGGAGTCGACCCGGCGCCGGGCGGCGGTGCGGGAGGTCGACACGCTGCTCGGCCGGGCCGTCGACGAACTGGACTCCACGATCCAGGAGGTCCGTACGACCATCTTCGCGCTCCAGCAGCCACCCGCCGACGCCCCGGCCTCCTTCCGCGGCCGGGTGCTGCGCGAGACCGGCGGGGCGGCGGCGCTGCTCGGCTTCCAGCCGTCCGTGCACTTCTCCGGCGCCGTCGACACCCTCGCCGACGAGGCCTCGGCCGACCGGCTGCTCGCCGCCCTGCGCGGCGCGCTCGCCTCGGCCCACCGTCGCCCCGGCATCGGCGCGGTGACGGTGGAGGTGACCGCCGACGACACGGGCCTGCGACTGCGCGTCGAGGACGACGGCACCCCGCCGGCGACGGTGACCTGGCCCTGAGCCGAGGCCCCGAGCCGCCCTCCCGTACGGAGTAGTCCCGCGCGCAACCGCGCCGCCCCCGATCTTGACTGGGGACGTGGACATCGAAGCGAAGCCCGCCGCCCCGGAGACGAAGATCCCCACGGCCGCCTACCGCAATCTCCTCCTGGCCACCGTCGGCTTCACGCTCACCTTCTGGGCATGGGACCTGATCGCCCCGCTCGGCAGCTGGTACGGGGACCGGCTCTCGCTCAGCTCGTTCCAGCAGTCGCTGCTCGTCGCCGTCCCGGTGCTCGTCGGCTCGCTGGGCCGCATCCCGGCCGGCGCGCTCACGGACCGGTACGGCGCCAAGCTGATGTTCCCCGCCGTGTCGGCCCTCACCATCGTGCCCGTACTGCTCCTGATCGTCGTCAAGGACAGCTACGGGCTGATGCTCGTCGTGGCCTTCCTGCTCGGCCTCGGCGGCACGACGTTCGCCATCGGCATCCCGCTCGTCAACTCCTGGTTCCCGCCCGCCAGGCGCGGCTTCGCGCTCGGCGTCTTCGGCATGGGCATGGGCGGTGTGGCGCTCTCCGGCTACTTCACTCCGCGCATCGCCATGCACGGCGAGAACCTGCCGTTCGTCGTGGTGGCGATCGCCCTCGCCGCGTACGCCGTGTTCGCCGCCGTGCTCATCACCGACCGCCCCGACCGGCCCGTCCCGTCCGCGTCCCTCGCCCACCGCCTCGGCCGGGCCGGGCGGCTGCGGGTCACCTGGGAGCTGTCCGCGCTGTACGCGATCGGCTTCGGCGGCATCGTCGCCTTCGGCGTCTACCTGCCGACGTACCTGAAGACCTGGTACGGGCTGGACCCGACCGACGCGGGCACCAAGGCCGCCGGATTCGCCCTGGTGACCGTCGTCTTCCGGCCGGTCGGCGGCTGGCTCTCGGACCGGATCCACCCGGCCGTGGTGACCGCCGTCGCGCTCGGCGTCGTCGCTCTGTTCGCCGTCGTCCAGGCCTTCGACCCGCCGCTGAACCCGGGCGGCACGACCGCCCTGCTCGTCATGGCCGCCGGCCTCGGCACCGCGAGCGGTTCGGTCTTCGCCCTGGTCTCCCAGGTCACCCCGCAGGCGCGGGTCGGCAGCGTCACCGGCATCGTCGGCGCGACGGGCGGCCTCGGCGGCTTCGTCCCGCCGCTGGTCATGGGCGCGATCTACAGCGCCAAGGACTCGTACTCGATCGGCTTCATGCTCCTGTCCGACCTGGCGCTCGCGGGCTGCGTGTACGCGTACGGACGGATGCGGAACGTCCGGCCGGAGGCCGACACGCCCGCCCCCGAAGTGAGCAAGGTCGCAGCACGCCCCACCTGACGGATGGGCAGAATGCGCCCATGAGCGCCCTGTTCCCGGCCCTGAAGGCCCGATCCGACCGGCCCGCCCTGCGCTTCGGCGCCGACACCCTGACGTACGAGGAACTGGCGCGCGCCGCCGGAGCCCTGGCCCCCCGGCTGCCGGCCGCCGGGCGGGTCGCCGTCTGGGCCACCCCTACGGCGGAGACCGCCGTCGCCGTCGTCGCCGCGCTGCTCGCGGGCGTACCGGCGGTCCCGCTCAACCCCCGCGTCGGGGAACGCGAACTGGCGCACATCCTCGGCGACAGCGAGCCCGGTGTCATCCTCGCGGGCGCCGGGGACGAGCTTCCGGCGGGGCTCGCCGCGCTGCCCCGGACCGACGTGGACATCCGCGCGGCCGGGCCCCTCGCGGACGAGCCGCGCGACCCGGAGACCCCCGCCCTGATCGTCTACACCTCCGGGACGACCGGCCCGCCCAAGGGCGTCGTCCTCTCCCGCCGCGCGATCGCCGCCTCCCTCGACGCGCTCGCCGACACCTGGGCCTGGACGGACCGGGACGTCCTCGTGCACGGGCTGCCGCTGTTCCACGTCCACGGCCTCGTCCTGGGCGTCCTCGGCCCGCTGCGGCGCGGCGGCGAGCTGCGGCACCTGGGCGGCTTCTCCGTCGAGGGCGTCGCGAAGGAGCTGGGGGACGGCGGCGGCACCATGCTCTTCGGCGTGCCGACCATGTACCACCGGCTCGCTGAGGCACTCCCCCACGACCCGGCGCTCGCCCGGTCCCTGACGGAGGCCCGGCTGCTGGTCTCCGGCTCGGCGGCGCTCCCCGTGCACGACCACGAGCGGATCCGGGCGGCGACCGGCCGGACGGTCGTCGAGCGCTACGGCATGACCGAGACGCTGATGCTGTGTTCCGTGGGCGCCGACCCCGGCTCCGGCCCGCGCCCCGGCTCGGTCGGCCTGCCGCTCGGCGGCGTCGAGCTGCGGCTCGCGGAGGAGGACGGCTCGGTCCTCGGCGCGGCGGCGTACGACGGCGAGACGGTCGGCGAGATCCAGGTGCGGGGCCCGAACCTGTTCACCGCGTACCTCAACCGTCCGGACGCCACGGCGGCCGCCTTCACCGAGGACGGCTGGTTCCGCACCGGCGACATGGCGGTACGGGAACCCGACGGCCACGTACGGATCGTGGGCCGCAAGGCGACCGACCTCATCAAGAGCGGCGGCTACAAGATCGGCGCCGGTGAGATCGAGAACGCCCTGCTCGACCACCCCGGGGTCCGTGAGGCCGCCGTCACCGGCGAGGCCGACCCGGACCTGGGCGAGCGGATCGTCGCGTGGGTGGTGCCGGCCGACCCGGCCGACCCGCCGGAGTCCGCCGAGCTCGCGGACCACGTCGCCTCGCTCCTCGCCCCGCACAAGCGCCCCCGCGAGGTCCGCTTCCTCGCGGCGCTGCCCCGCAACGACATGGGCAAGGTCCTGAAGAAGGCGCTGCCCGGGGCCGGCCGTGCCTGAGCGGCTCACCGCCCGGGAGGCGGTCGCCCTGGTGACGGACGACTTCGAGGCGGTGGCCGCGCCGCCGGGCCGGCTCGACCCGCTCGGCTGGCCGGACTACGACGCCTCCCGGGCCCGGTCCGCCGAACGCACCGGCGAGGACGAGTCGGTCCTGTACGGGACGGCGACCGTAGGAGGGCGGCCGTGCGTCCTGGCCGTCTTCGAGTTCGGCTTCCTCGGCGGCTCGCTGGGACGCGCGGCCGGCGACCGGCTGGTCGCCGCGTACGCGGAGGCCGCCGCACGGCGGCTGCCGCTGGTCTCGCTGGTCGCGACCGGCGGCAGCCGCATGCAGGAGGGCATGATCGCCCTCACCCAGCTCCAGCGCGTCGCCGCCGCCGCGGTCCGCCTGCGCGCCGCGGGCGTGCCGCACCTGACGGTGCTGCGCGACCCGTCCACCGGCGGCGGCTGGGCCACGGTCGGCGCCGGCGCCGACGTCGTCCTGGCCCTGCCGGCCGCGCAGGTCGCCTTCGCGGGCTCCCGGGTCCGCCCGGCGCACGCCGACCCCGCCGCCTACACGGCGGAGGACCAGCTCCGCCACGGTCACGTGGACGCGCTCGTCCCGCCGGACCGCCTGCGCGAGGTGCTGTCGCTGTGGCTGCGCCTGCTGACCCCCGGCCCCTCCTCCGACCGTCCCGCTCCCCCGCCCCGCGCCCTCGGCGGCCTGCGGCTGCCCGGCAGCGGGTGGGACGCCGTACGGCAGGCGAGGGACGGGCGGCGACCCCGGGCCGGGGCCTATCTGGACGCGTACTTCGAGGTGCGGGCGGCGGTCGGCGGGGACCGGGCCGGTGGCGTGGACGCCGGGGTGGAGTGCGGGTTCGGTGTGCACGACGGGCGGGTGGTGGCGTACGCCGCGCAGCTCGGCGGGGCGACCCGGCCCGCCGGGTTCCGGACCGTGGCGCGCCTGGTGCGGCTCGCGGACCGGCTCGGGATCCCGGTCCTGACACTGATCGACACGCCCGGCGCGGCCAACGACGCCGAGGCCGAGCGGGCGGGCGCGGGACCGGCCATCGCGGAGGCCTTCACGGCCATCGCCGAGGCCCGCACCCCCGTCACCTCGCTGCTCGTCGGCGAGGGCGGCTCGGGCGGAGCCCTCGCCCTCGCCGCACCCGGCAACACCTGGGTGACACCGGACGCCTACTTCTCCGTCATCGCGCCCGAACTCGCCGCCCAGATCCTCAAGCGCCCGCCCTCGGAGGTCCCGGCCACCGCCGACCGGCTCCGCCTGCGCCCCCAGGACCTCGTGGACCTCGGGGTGGTGCGGGGCGTCGTCGGGCACGAGGAGGCCCCCTCGGCCTGACCGGCCGAGGGGGCCTCCCCTGATCGCGCGGTGCGTGGCTCAGGAGCCGTCGCCCTGGCAGAGGCTGAAGTCGCCGCAGACGACGACCGTGTGGTCCACCACGGTCACGCTCGGGGCGTCGCTGTCGGTGCCCTCCCAGCCATGGGCGAGTGCCGTGCCGGAGCCGGTGAGGACGACAGCGGCGGCCAGGGCTGCCGTGGCGATGAGCTTGCGCATGAAAACCTCCTGACGAGCGGGGTTGCTCATGTCGGAGCCTGACCTCGGCATGGGACGGCAGCAAGTGCGCACGCGCGGGCGGGAGTCAGGATGACCCGTTCGGCGGGAGCGTCCGTCCGTTCACGCCCACCGCTCGGATGATCTCCTGGACGACGGAGCCGCCGCGGTCGTCGCTCGCACCCGGCCGCCGGCTCAGGCGGTCGGGTTGTGGGCGTCGTACCGGCGGAATCCCTTCCCGTAGAGGGAGAGCAGGCCGATCGCGAGGACGCAGGCGAGTCCGCCGCCGGTGATGGCGACGGCCGGCGAGGTGAGGTCGGCCACCGAGCCCGCCAGGAAGTCGCCGAGCCGCGGTCCGCCCACGACGACCACGATGAACACGCCCTGGAGCCGGCCGCGCATCTCGTCGGGGGCAGCGACCTGCATCATCGTGTTCCGGAAGATCATCGAGACGGTGTCGGAGTAGCCGGCGAGGGCGAGCAGCAGCAGCCCCAGCCAGAGGTTCCGGGTGAGGCCGAAGAGGGCGATCGCGGTGCCCCACGTGGCGACGGAGAGCAGGATCGCCTGCCCGTGGTGGCGGATCCGGCCCTGCCAGCCGGAGAGCACCCCGCCGAGCAGCGCGCCGAACGCCGGTGCGGCGACCAGGAGTCCGGTGGTCTTGGCGTCACCGCCGTACCAGAGCACGGCGACGGCCGGGAACAGGGCCCGCGGGTGGGCCAGGATCATCGCGCAGAAGTCGGAGAAGAACGTCATGCGCAGATTGGGGCGGGTGGCGAGGAAGCGCAGCCCGTCGAGGACGGAGGCGCGCTTGGTGCCGGTGCGTTCCGGCAGCATCGACGGCAGCCGCCACATCGCGTAGAGGGAGGCGGAGAAGGCGATCGCGTCGATGAGGTACGCGGTCTGGTAGCCGGCCAGGCCGACGACGACGCCGCCGAGGCTGGGTCCGACGAGCGTGCCGAAGGTGGTGGTCATGGAGTTGAGCGCGTTGGCGGCGCGCAGCTGCTCGGCGGGCAGCAGGCGGGGGATCATCGAGCTGCGGGCGGGCGAGTTGAGCGCGGCGCAGACCGCCTGCAGGGCGACGATCCCGTAGAGGAACCAGACCCGGTGGAATCCGGCGAACGCGGCGACGGCCAGGGCGGCGGACAGCACGGCGAGACCGGTGGAGCTGGCCAGGCCGAGCTTGCGGCGGTCGACGGTGTCGGCGATGGCCCCGCCGTACAGGCCGAAGACGACCAGCGGGACGAGGGTGAAGAGTCCGACGAGCCCGACGGCGAACGGCGAGCGGGTGATGTCGTAGACCTGGAGGGAGATGGCCAGGGTCGTCATGCCCTGCCCGATCCAGGTGACGGTGTTGCCGAACCAGAGGCGGCGGTAGTCGGCGGAGGTGCGGAGCGGGGTGATGTCGGCGAGGAGCCGGCGCTTCACGGGCTCGGTGTCGGAGGCGGCGGGGGCGCTCACGCGGCGTCGGCCGTGAGGTCGTAGCGCAGTTCCGGGCGGGCCCAGTGGATGCGTCCGGTGGGCTGGACGGTCCCGGTGCGGCGGGCGCCGGTGCGGAGGTAGAACTCCTCGGCGGGCGGGTGGGCGACCACCCGTATCGCGTCGAGACCGGCGGCGCGGCCCTCGCCGATCATGTGCTCGATGAGCATCCGGCCGATGCCGAGACCCTGGGCGCGGTCGGCGACGAAGGCGAGGTCGAGCTCGGCCTCGTCGAGGAGGAGGGCGTAGAAGCCGAGCACGTGACCGTCGGCGTCGACGGCCACGTGGACGGGGTGGTGCTCGATGTACGAGCCGCCCACCTGGTAGCCGTCGACCATGGACGCGTACTCGCCCGCGTAGGCGGAGGACGTGCGGACGAGCCGGGTGAGCCGCTTGGCGTCGGCGGCGGTGGCGCGCCGCAGGGTGATGTCGGGCATGACCCGAGTATAGGAGCGCTTCAGGTCGGAGCTCCTTACAATTTCGGCTCGGGCGCGGCCTCGGCCGGCGATGCGCGCGAGGATGCGCAAATGCCGGGAATGCCCGGGATGCGGGACGTCCGATAATCGATCCCCGCCGGAACACACGACGACCTCGCGCGGGTTCGCCGGACAGGGGGCGATCGGGTACGACCCGCCCTCGTCCGGCAGACCATGGCAAGGAGAAACCGTGCGCATACTCTTCACCGGACCGGCCGCGGCCGGCCACCTCTTCCCGATGATCCCGACCGCGCAGGCGCTGCGCGCGGTCGGCCACGAGGTGCTGTTCGCGAGCTCGCGGCCGCTGGACCGACTCCGCGAGGCCGGTTTCCCGATCGTCGAGATCGGGGACGGCCGCGACATCCGGGAGGTGTTCCAGGAGGCCATGGGCGAGGAGGCGCGTTACGTCACACCCGAGCTGACCTCGGATCAGATCCTCGACAGGGCGGCCCGCGCCTTCGCGTTCGTCTCCCGCCCGACGACCGACGGCCTCCTGGAGGCCGCCGACGGCTGGGGCGCCGACCTCCTGGTCCACGACTCCTTCCAGGCCGCCGCCCCGCTGGTCGCGGCCAAGCTCAAGATCCCGTCGGTGATCCAGAACTTCGGGGTCACCTCCGGCCTCGACATGGTCCGCCGGCTCGCCGGCCACTTCACCGAGGCGTACGAGACGCACGGTGTGCCCGGCCCCGCCGCGGCCACGGCGCTGGACATCATCCCCACCTCGCTCGGCGGCGACCCGGGGAGCCTGCGGATGCGCTACCTCCCGTACAACGGCGGCGGCACCGTCCCCGCCGAGCTGCTGCGCCGCGGCTCCCGGCCGCGCATCGTCGTCACCCTGGGCACCGTGCTCACCGAAATGGACGGCGTCAACGCCATCATCCGGCTGATGGAGGCCGCCGCGTCGGTGGACGCCGAGTTCCTGCTCGCCGTCGGCGACGCCGACCTCACCCCGCTGGGCACCCTTCCGGACAACGTCCGCCCGCTGCCCTGGGTCCCGCTCGCCGAGCTGCTGACGACCTCCGACGCGCTGATCCACCACGGCGGTTCCGGCACGATGCTCACCGCGCTCCAGGCCGGCCTGCCCCAGCTGCTCCTGCCCCAGGGCGCCGACCACTTCACCAACGCCGACGCCCTCACCGCGACCGGCGCCGCCCTGCGCTCCACCGCCGACGGTGTCGACACCGCACTCCTCACCCGCCTCATCACCGAACCCGCGCTGCGTGAGGCCGCCGCCCGCCTGCGGGCGGAGAACGCCGCCCTGCCCACTCCGGCGGAAACGGTCCCGGCCCTGGAGGCCCTGGCCGCCCCCTAGGGCGGCCCCGGGCCGGGGGCCGGGCGAGGGCCGGGCGGGGCCGGCCGCCGGTGGCGGATGTCTGCCATCCGCCGCCACCGGCATCGGGCAGGCATCGCATGCGGGTGAGTTCCGGCCACTTTCCGTCACCGGTCCCGCGACATCTCCCTCGACGCCGGTCCGGCGTCAGCGGCAGTCCAGAGCGCCGGGTTCGACCGCGTCGAGGCGGGCGGCAAGGGCGTGCAGCCGGTCCCGCAGCTCCTGGATCTCGGCCAGGTCGAGCCCCGTCGCGGCGGCGATCCCGCGCGGCACGCCGAGGGCCTTCTCCCGGAGCGCCGCGCCGTCGCCGGTGACGCGGACGGTGACGGACCGCTCGTCCTCGGGGCTGCGCCGGCGCTCGACGTAGCCGGCCGCCTCCAGGCGCTTGAGCAGCGGCGACAGGGTGCCGGAGTCGAGCCGGAGCCGCTCGCCGATGCCCTTGACGGGCAGCTCGCCGTGCTCCCACAGGACCAGCATCACCAGGTACTGCGGGTAGGTGAGGCCGAGCTCCTTGAGCGCGCCGCGGTAGACGCCGTTGAAGGCGCGGGTGGCGGCGTGCAGGGAGAAGCAGATCTGATTGTCCAGCCGGAGGAAGTCCTCGCCGGGGTCGGTGGGTCGGTCCATGGGTCCAGGGTACGGGAGACGCGCATCACACCCAATTAAGTTGTGCGCAATTTAATGGCGCGCTACAAATGAAGCACGGCAGCACCCAGCCAGCCCGCCCCCTCGGAGAGGAACGGAAGAAAACATGGACGCGATCTACACCGCAGTCGCCACCGCCAACGGCCGCGAGGGCCGCGCCGTCAGCTCCGACGGCCACATCGACCTCCCCCTCGCCCACCCGGTGGCCCTCGGCGGCAACGGCCAGGGCACCAACCCGGAGCAGCTGTTCGCCGCCGGCTACGCGGCCTGCTTCGCGAGCGCCATGGGCGTGGTGGCCCGCCAGGAGAAGATCGACGTCTCCGAGGCCTCCGTCACCGCCGAGGTCTCCATCGGCAAGGACGCGGCCGACGGCGGCTTCGGCCTCGCGGTCGTGATGCGCGCCGAGTTCCCGGACCACCTCCAGGGCGAGGCGGGCCGGGCCCTCCTGGAGAAGACCCACGCCTTCTGCCCGTACTCGAAGGCGACCCGCGGCAACATCAAGGTCGAGCTCGTCGTCGAGTAACCGCCGGGCAACCCTCGTCAACGACCCACGACAGCAGTGGACTTCTGTTGACAATCGTCCGCCCCTCCCGGGATCCGTCCAGGGAGGGGCGTTCGCTTGTGAGTATTCACGTTCACCCATGGTGGATTTTCACGTTCGAGCACCGGGGATTCGCCTCGCGTACGACGGGCAGTCATGGGACGGCCGCCGGGCGGTGGTTCACGAGCGCTCTCCTTGGGGCGCTCGCCACCGGCCCCGCCGGCTCCGCACCCGCACCCACCCGTCCGCTCGCATCCCGGAGGAAACTCCCCCATGGCCGACCTCAATCGCCGCCGGTTCCTGCAACTGGCGGGCGGCACCGCCGCGTTCAGCATGCTGTCGAACAGCATCGCCCGCGCCGCGTCCATACCGGCGCAGGGCACGACCGGTACGATCCAGGACATCGAGCACATCGTGGTCCTGATGCAGGAGAATCGTTCCTTCGACCACTATTTCGGCGCGATGAAGGGCGTACGGGGCTTCGGCGACCCGCGCCCGGTCACGCTGCCCAGCGGCAAGTCGGTCTGGAACCAGTCGGACGGCAACAAGGTCACCCTCCCCTTCCGGCCCACCAGCGACAACCTCGGCATGGAGTACCTCCAGGGCCTCAACCACGACTGGGCGGGCGGCCAGAAGGCCTACAACGGCGGCAGGTACGACCAGTGGATCCCCGCCAAGACCAAGGCCACCATGGCGTACCTCACCCGTGAGGACATCCCCTTCCACTACGCCCTCGCGGACGCCTTCACCATCTGCGACGCGTACCACTGCTCGTTCATCGGCGCGACCGACCCGAACCGCTACTACATGTGGACCGGTCACACCGGCAACGACGGCACGGGCGGCGGCCCCGTCCTCAACAACGCCGAGGCGGGCTACGGCTGGAAGACCTACCCCGAGCGCCTGGAGGCGGCCGGGATCTCCTGGAAGATCTACCAGGACATCGGCGACGGCCTGAACGCCGCTGGCTCGTGGGGCTGGATCAACGACGCCTTCCGCGGCAACTACGGCGACAACTCGCTCCTCTACTTCAACACCTACCGCAACGCCCAGCCCGGCAACCCGCTCTACGACAAGGCGCGCACGGGCACGGACAACAAGAACGGCGAGGGCTACTTCGACCGCCTGCGCGCGGACGTACAGGCCGGCGCGCTGCCCCAGATCTCCTGGATCGCCGCGCCCGAGGCCTTCTCGGAGCACGCCAACTGGCCCTCCAACTTCGGCGCCTGGTACATCGCGCAGGTCCTGGACGCGCTGACCTCGAACCCGGACGTGTGGGCCCGTACCGCCCTGTTCATCACGTACGACGAGAACGACGGCTTCTTCGACCACGTGGTCCCGCCGTACGCCCCGGGCTCGGCGTCCCAGGGCCTCTCCACCACCCCGACCACGCTCGACTACTTCCCGGGCAAGACCGGCTACGTCGCCGGCCCGTACGGCCTCGGCCCGCGCGTCCCCATGATCGTCGTCTCGCCCTGGTCCACCGGCGGCTACACCTGCTCCGAGACCTTCGACCACACGTCGATCATCCGCTTCATGGAGAACCGCTTCGGCGTCCGCGAGCCGCAGATCTCGCCGTGGCGCCGGGCCGTGTGCGGCGACCTGACCTCGGCCTTCGACTTCACGCGCACGCAGACCCAGCCGGCCGCGCTGCCCCCGACCGACGCGTACTACCCGCCGGACCGTAACCGCCACCCGGACTTCCTGGCGACCGCGCCGGCCGTCGGCACCATGCCCCGCCAGGAGCCGGGCTCCAAGCCCACCCGTCCGCTCGCCTACGCCCCCTACGTCGACGGCGCCGCCGACACGACCGCCGGCACCTTCCGCCTCACCTTCAGCGGCGGCCCGACGGCCGGCGCGCAGTTCTACATCACGTCCGCGAACCGCACGGACGCGCCGTGGACCTACACGACCGAAGCCGCCAAGTCCCTCTCGGACACCTGGAACACCAAGTACAGCAAGGGCCTCACCGACCTCACGGTCCACGGCCCCAACGGCTTCCTCCGCCGCTTCCGCTCCCCCGGCAAGACGGCGGTCCCGGAGGTCAAGGCCCGCCACAACGCGACGACGGGCGCGCTGGACCTGACCTTCACCAACGCGGGCGCGTCCACGACGGTGACGATCACCAACGCCTACGGCGGCACGCCCGCGACCGTCCCGGTCCCGCAGGGCGCGACGACCACGCACACGGTCGCCCTCTCGGCCTCCGCCCGCTGGTACGACGTGACGATCACGGCCGCGTCGAACGCGGACTACCTCCGCCGCCTCGCGGGCCACGTGGAAACGGGGGCGCCGGGCGTGACGGACCCGGCGATCCTGACGTACTGAGGCCGTGACGTACGGACGTACGGGCGTCGTGACGTACCGACGTCCTGACGTCCTGACGTCCTGAGCACAGCGGCCGGGGCGGGGTGAGTCCGGGTACTCATCCGCCCCGGCCCGGTGCGGGCTGAACTGTCCCCATGCAGACGAACGCCCCCGGCACCGCCTCCGAGACCCGTGCCTCCGGCACCTGGATCGCCCCGCTGTTCTCGACCCTGCTCACCCTGCCCGTCGGCTTCTTCGCCTTCGTCTTCGCAATCTTCTCACCCATGTCCTGCGACTCCTGCGGCAAGGCGGAGGCCGACCGCTTCGACGCCGCCTTCGACGTGGCGTTCCCCGTCTTCCTGGTCGGCCTGCTCGTTCCTCTGGCTCTGCTGATCGCCGCCTGGTCCCTGCCCCGCCGTACCCGCTACACCTCCCGCCGGGCCCTGTTCGCGGTCACGGCCCCGCTGGCGGTGGTCGCCGACCTGATCCTCTTCGTCGGCCTCCTGGGCGCCTCCTGAGCCCCGGCGCCCCTCAGACGGCGGGCTCCCGGTCGCGTGACCGCCCGGTCGTGCGCCACTCCCGGGCCTGGCGCCAGAGCGTGCGACCGTCGTGGCCGGGCGGGATCAGGGTGCTGGCGGGGAAGGCGACGATCGCGCCGAGCAGGGCGAGGGGATGCCATCCGTACGTCAGGCCGACGGCGAGCACGCCCCCGCCGGCCAGTCCCGAGACCGCGGGCCCGCCCACGGCCACCACCAGGTTCCGCGCCGCGCCCAGGTCCTCGTGCGACACCGCCATGGAACCGTCCTGCCACTCGGCCCGCAGCTCGCGCGCCCCGAGGAGCAGCGCCGTCCGCGCGTGGCCGTACTCGTGCAGGACGACGCTCAGCGGGACGGCGACGAAGCCCGCGAGCACCAGGAGCCGGATCGGCCAGCCCGCCGGCCAGACGAGCGCCAGCATCAGCCCGGTCGCCAGGGCCAGCCAGGCCAGGGGCCTGCGTCCGTGGACGACGGCGACCAGCGCCAGGCGCAGCAGCATCACCGCTCCGCCGTCCGTGCGAAGTCACGGTCCTTGACCCGCATCACCTGCTGGACGGCGCACAGGGCCGCCGCCGACACGAGCAGCCAGAAGGCCGCGGTCGCCGCGGCGGTCGACAGCGCGTCGACCGAGGAGGCCAGCCAGAACAGCACGCCCAGGGTCGCTCCGCTCAGCAGTCCGCTGACCAGCAGCGTTACCCGCTTCTCCGCGAAGTCGGCGGTCACCGTGGCGAGGCCGTACAGGACGCTCAGCGCGCTTCCGGCGAGCGCCATGGAGACGATCACCACGTCCCGTCCCGCCTCGAAGGGCACCAGGCTGACGACGCGTACGGCGATGACGGTGAGCAGACCGGCGGCGACCGCCCCGAAGGCGTTCTGCCGGCCCCAGCGGGCGAAGCCGCGGGGGTGGATGGCGTGGATCCAGGCGTTGCCGGCGAGCCGGAACGGGGCCAGGCCGGTGATCAGGGAGGAGATCCCGCAGAGGGCGAGCAGGAGCAGCGAGGCCGTGGCGTCCTGGAGATAGCCGACGTGGTACAGGACGGCGACGGCCGCCGCGGCGGCGAGGGAGACGGACGTGGCGGAGATGTAGAGGGGGTCGCGCAGCAGCCGGCGCGCCTCCGTCTGGGCGCCGCCTCCCGGCAGCCGGATGAAGCGCAGCTGCCACGGGGCGCCGCTCTCGCTGTTGCGGGCGGTCGTACCGGCGAAGGAGAGGACGTACGCGCAGAGCAGGCCCCAGACGAGGGAGGCGAGCACCGCCGCCAGGACACCGGACGGGGTCTCGGGCACTCCTCCGGTCACCGCCAGCGGCGGGCACAGGACGTACAGGCCCGACGTGCGGCCGGCGAGGACCAGGCCGACGCCGGTGATGAGGAGGATTCCGCAGAGCGAGGCGCTGACGGACTTCACGCCGAGGGCGTCGTTCGAGGACCGCATGACCAGCGCGGTCAGGGCCTGGACGGCGAGCGTGGTGACGGTGGCGACCAGCGCGGTGAGCGCCGTGAACAGCAGGGCCACGCCCAGCGCGAGCCAGAAGCCGGTGCCGCCGGTGGCCTGCACCCGGGTGAGGGACAGCACGGTGACGGGGCCGACCAGGAAGGAGGCGACCGTCATCGCCGTGACGTACGGCGGGATCAGCTCGCCCAGTGCCCGGTTCCAGCGGCCGACTCCCTTGGAGACGGCGAGGACGCGCACGCCCGCGGGCTGGAGCCCGAGGATGTCCAGGATCAGCGTGGCCCCCGAGGCCGCGGCCGCCATGCCGGCGAGCGCCGCCCGGTTGACCTCCTTCAGCTGACGGTCCTGGAGCGCCGTGAGGGTCTGCTCGTGGACCAGCGGGGCCAGCGCCTGGACCTGGAAGGCGACCATGGCGAGCCCGAAGACGATCAGGGCCAGCAGGACGGCCGAGGTGATGACCGGGGAGCGCCGCAGCATCTGGCGCACGGTGTTGCGCAGGGACCGCGCGGTCGCCCCGGCGATGGCGAGGGAGGGCCGGAGGGACCGCCGGTTCGAGGGCCGGTCCCAGGGCCTGGGGAATCGCCGGTCCGAGCGCCGCGAGGACGCCGGGTCGGCCTCGCGCGTGCCGACGGGAGCCAGGGCCGTCATGAGCCCGGCCCCAGGAGCTCGGCGAAGACGTCGTCCGCGGTCTCGGAGACGTTCTCGAGTCCGCTGAGCCGCAGCACCGCGGCTTCGAGCGAGGCCGTCCCGGCCGCCTCGCTGATGGAACGCGGAGTTCCCTCGGCGACGAGCCGGCCGTCGGAGAGCACCATGATGAAGTCGCATTCGCGCTCGGCCGTGTGCAGGTCGTGGATGGTCACCAGCGCGGACCGTCCGGACCGCGTCCAGGTGCGCAGGGCGAGCCGCAGGAGCACGGAGCCCTCGACGTCGAGGCCCGAGAAGGGCTCGTCGAGGATGAGCAGCGGGGCGTCGCTGCTGAAGGCGCCGGAGAACTGCAGACGTCGCTTCATGCCGTGGCTGTACGAGCCGACGAGCTTGGTGAGGGCGCCGTCGATGCCGAAGATCGCGGCCAGCCGCTCGGCGTCGCGGACCAGCTCCCGAGGGCGGTCCTCGAGGCCGGCGATCAGGCCCAGGTACTCGTGTCCGGTGAGCATGTCGGGCATGGGCAGTTCGTCGGGCGCGTACGACACCAGGCGCTTCGCCTGGTCGGTGCCGAGCTTCTCCCCGAAGACCCAGCCGTCGCCGGCGCTCGGTTCGGTCAGTCCGATGACGCAGCGCAGCAGAGTGGACTTGCCGGCTCCGTTGGCGCCGACCAGTCCGCACACGGCGCCGGGGGGCATGGTCACGGTCACGTCGCGGAGGGCGTGGCGGCCGCCGAACCGCTTGCTCAGACCGTCGAGGGCCAGCGGGACGTCGGCAGCGGGGACACTCTCGAAGTCCGTCTCGGAGCGCACCTCGGAGACCTCCGCGGCCTCCTCGGAAACGCTCCCGGAGAGGACGGGGTCAGCGGGTGGCACGGTCGGCACCCCGCTTCCTGGACAGCGCGAGGTACGCGACGGGGAAGCAGGCGGCGGCCAGCGCGGCGATGACGAGCGGGAAGTACGCGGAGGGCTGCAGGCTCAGCTGGGCGTCCGTCTGCACGTACTCGATGAGGCCGGGCACGCTGACCGATCCGTCCCGGGACATCGCGTACATCATGGACAGCACCAGGGCGGCCAGGCTCAGACCGGCCCCGCCGAGGAGCGCCAGGAGGGCGGACTTGACGATCTTCTTCACGCTGGGTCCAAGAGGTTGTGTGCCGAGGAATGACGAATGACGGGCGGCCCGCCCCACGCGGGGTACGTGGGGCGGGCCGGCACCTGCTTAGTACTTCTCGCAGATGATCTTGAACTCCCAGACGCGCCAGCCGTTCGGGCCGCTCCACTTGACGCGGTCGTAGCCGCGGCTGACGCACTGGTACGCGACCAGGGCGTAGGACACGACGCCGGCGACCAGGACGACGGCGATGGCGATGATCAGCACGATCTGCCAGACGCGGTGCGCGAGGAAGCGCGGCTCGTCCTCGGTGCCCTTGGCCTTGGCCAGCGCCATGGAGGCGTGCTGGGCCAGGGCCTGCGGGGCGCTGGTGGCGAGGATCTGGGCCTGGGTGGCAAGACGCAGCGGCGTCTCGCGCAGGGCAGTGAGCACCTGTCGTTCCTTTCGATGGGATCGATACGATCGAGCAGGTGCCCGCCCCGATTGGAGCGGGGCGGGCACTCCCCCGGCGGCAATGCCTCCGGGACGGTTCGATCCTGGCCGTTCGCGACGCCCGTGCACACTGCCGATCGCTCGCCTCCTTTGGTTGGTGCACCGGACAAGCCGGTCGATAGGACACCGCACGGGACGATTCCGAGTTATCAGGTCTGGACCACATCTGTTCCGGGCCCGATTCCCGCCCAACTTGCTCTGGGGCGTGGCTGATTACGTGAGGTAAGTTCTCTCCCGACCACGGCTTGATGCAGTACTCAGGGGGATTGACCATGGACCACGTCACCGTCATTCATCACCATCCATGGATTCGCAGGGGCCTTGAACAGGCATTGACCGAAAAAGGGGAATTCGCCGTCACCATGTGCTCGTCCGCCGAAGCGGGTATCGCCGCCGTGCGGGACCGGCCGCGGACGAGCGTTCTCGCCGCCGCCGGGCTGCCCGAACTGGACCGGCTGCTCACCGTCCTGGGAGGACGGGAACTGCGCTGCGCGCCGGTCGCGTTGATCGGGGACCCGGACAACATGGCGCAGCGGCCCCAGCCGCTGCCGCCCGGCGTCTCGGGTTTCTTCCCCGAGGAGGTGGACCCTCGGGCGCTGTCCCACGCCGTGCACGCCATGGCCGCGGGCGCGGCGGTGCTGCCGCTGGCGATGCTGTGGTGCTCGTTCATGCGGGGCCCGAAACCGGGCCGAAAGGAGAAGCCGGTGCCCGCGTTTCTGACCCTGCGTGAGCGCGAAATTCTGGCGCTGATCGGCGGGGGCCTGACAAACGTGGAGATCAGCGACCGGCTGGGGCTCACGGCCTCGACGGTGAAGGCGTATGTCAGCAATATCTATTGCAAGATCGGCGTCGACAACAGGGTCCGTGCCGCTCTCTTCGCCCACGGCATCGACCTGCCCCCGGCGCCGGCCGTGTACGCCCCGGCCGGCTGACCACCCGCGGGAGGGCCGCCCGGGCCGCACACCCGGGCGCCCCTCCCGCGCAAGCGGGCCGGCGCGTACGCCCTGGAGATCAAGGGCGGCACGGCGAGCGGCTTCCGCTCCGGTCGACACGACGTACCACCACACAGCCGTGAAACAGCGCCGGGACCGTCTATCGTCGGCCCATGCGGCCAAAGGTGATCCTCTTCGACCTCGGAGACGTCGTCTGCGGGTTCCGCCCGCGGCGGCGCCTGGCCGCCCTCGCGGCGGCGTGCGGGGTCAGCCCGGAGCAGGCGGAGAGCACGCTCTACGACTCCGGTCTCGTCGAGCGGTGGGACCACGGCCTGGCCACGCCCACGGAGATCCACCACACCCTGCGGGAGGAGCTGGGCTACCCGGGCGACATGGCCGCCCTCCACCAGGTCTGGTGCAGCGCCTTCGAGCCCGACCCGCGGATGCTGGCGCTGGTGGACGGGCTCCGCCCGCCGTACCGCACGGCCCTGCTGACCAACAACGACCTGCTGGTCATGGAGGCCCTCCCAGAGGTGCTCCCCGAGGTCGCCTCCCGCTTCGACGCCCTGCTGTTCTCCGGCCGCCTGATGGCCGCCAAGCCCGATTCGGCCGCCTACCACCGGGCCCTGGAGCTCATGGACTGCTCCCCCGACGAGGCCGTCTTCATCGACGACAAGCCCGCCAACGTCGCCGGCGCCCGCGCCGTGGGACTCACCGCGATCCACTTCACGGGCGCCGCGGAGCTGCGCACCACGCTGGACGAACTGCTGCAGCAGTGACCGTACTTGTACGGTGAACCCCGCGACGCCCGACTGCGTACGTCGCCGGCGCGGGGCCGGCGGTGAAGCCGGAGAGCCTTCGTCCTGGGGAGCGATCATGCACCGGATCGGCCTGTACTACCCGTACATCCACTGCCGCGACGAACGCTGGCTCAAGCTGACGGCCCTGTACTGGCCGAAGCTCGCGCGGGTCGTGCCGGACGGATACCCGGTCGCGGACTCGGACACCGTCGCCGCCCTGGACGACGGGCTCGGCGGCTTCCTTCAGGCCACGTCCCCGCACGCCGCCGCCGAGGCGGTGGCCCCGCTCTTCCTCGACCTGTTACGGGAGCACGGCGAGGCACTCCGCGCCGTGCACGGCATCGGCGAGACCCACAGGGCGCACGGCGACCGGGTCATGGCCGAGGCGAGCGCACCGGCGGACGGGATCCTCGCTCGCACCGTCCAGCGGCGGCACGTTCTCGCCGCGCTCCATGAGGAGGAGGTGGCCCCGGAGCTGCGAGAAGCACTGATCGAGCACCGCCTGTCCTTCGCGACCGTACGCACCCGTCCGCCGTACCGGTACGGCGTTCCCTGGCTCGCCATGAGTCCCCGGCTGGCCTGGGTGTACAAGTGCGTGCTCACCGACGAGCTGGCCCGCCGCACACGCTTCACCCCCGTGACCGACCAGCCGGTCTCCCACGCGGTCCACGGGTGGGACTCCCGGCTCCTCGCGCGAGCGCTGCTGGACCTGGGGGACCACGCCGCCCCGGCGCCGGCCCCGGCCGAGAGCCTGGAACAGGCCGTCGGTCTGTTGTCGCTGCGCCTCGTCGTCCCGGAGGACCTGGACGCCGTGCCCGTGGAGAAGATCGTCCGATTACGTACGCGACACCGCGCGGAGTTCGACGCGTTCACCGGCGCGGTCGGCACCGTCGCGAAGGACCTCCGCGAGTCCCTGGGGTCGATCGACGACCCGGACGCCCTTCGGCAGTACGTGGACCTTGCCGTCGCCCAGTCCTTCGCGACCCCGCTGGCGGAGCTGCGGAAAGCCATGAACTTCCTGGGGATCACCACCGCGTTCGGCGCCATGAACACGAAGTTCGAACTGGGCACCGCCACCGCGCTCGTCCTCGGCGGCCTGCCGGCCGGACAGCCGCTGGTCACGGCGAGCGGCGCGGTCCTCGGCCTGGCAGCCCTTCGCCACAGCACGGCCCGCGCCCGCGACGCCCAACTGCGCACGTCGCCGACGGCGTACCTGCTGCGCGTGGAAAGAGACCTCCAGCCCCGGCGGCTCCACCGACGGGTGACCCGGGGCTTCGGCCGCATCGCGGGAACGTCGATCTGAGCGACTCGCACCGCGGATCGCTCCATCCGGGTGAGCCCCCGCGTGTCGCTGCCGTGATGCCCGTCACCCCCGGTGCACCGTGGACCGTGGAGTACGAAGAAGCCCGCCCCCGCAGGTAAAACCTTCCTGCGGACGCGGGCTGCGGTGGGGCGGGTGGGACTCGAACCCACGGCCGACGGATTATGAGTCCTTTGGGGATCTTGGCGGCCCTTGCGTTTTGACGCCCATGAGTGACGTTTTGCCTGGTCAGATGAGGTGAGGGTTCTCCCTCTTTCCCGACCTTGGTCAGCCCTTTCCTGTCCATGCGTCCAAACGCCGTCCAAACGTCG
Organism: Streptomyces sp. NPDC127114; assembly: GCF_042677525.1. Taxonomy (NCBI): domain Bacteria; kingdom Bacillati; phylum Actinomycetota; class Actinomycetes; order Kitasatosporales; family Streptomycetaceae; genus Streptomyces; species Streptomyces sp. NPDC127114. Next base: position 9,521 of record NZ_JBHXTJ010000008.1, on the reverse strand, counting down.
TCCAAACCCCGTTCCATCCAGACGCGTTCACGGTGGTGCGCGGCGGTCACACCAGCTCAGCAAGGGACTTCGGACTCACGTGCGGCGGATTCCCGTTCCAACGCCCAGAGGCTTCGCCCCCCGTGCAGTCAGTTCTCTGGACAGGTTTCGTCAATGGGCACCCACATGTACATGCCCTCTTCGGTCGTCTCTCCCGTGTGGTGGTCGAACCGCTTCTGCTTGACGAATCCGCAGCCTTTGACGTTCTTGGAGGCGAAGAGGGCAGCCAGCGCGCCGGCCACGATGATCAGACGGGTTACGACGATGCTTCCGACGATCGTTGCGACCACCGCCAGCAGATCCCCCGCCCCGAAGTCGACTGTGAGCGTGGTCTCGGCACGCGCGGTGCGCCACAAGTCGAAATTATCCTTGATGCGCGTGTCCACCCCTTCGTGGTGCCAGGTGTGCGCACGGTTGCCGCCGAGCACGAACGTGCCCTCGACGTCGCCTTCCTCCGCGAAGACAAGCGTCTGGCCGCCGGCAGTGAGCGTGGTGACGATGGCGACGTCGTAACTCAATGCTCCGGTGGACCGCATGCTCCCGTTGAAGCGGAAGGCACCGTTGCTGCTGATCAGCAGCTCGGCGAAGCCGTTCGCGGCGGCATCGTCCACGTGGATGACCCCGGTCTTGATCTCCCTGCTGTCGGCAGCGTCAAAGGGCGCCTTGCCGTCCTTGAAGGTGATGGTGCCGTGTTCGAAGTCCAGTTGCTCGCCGGTCTGGTCGGTCGTGGGGTAGCCAAGGTAGGACGTCTCCGACCCGAGCCTCTCCCAGTGGTCCCGGACGGGGCCACGGATGTCGTGGGCCCCGGTCTGCGGCGAGTAGTAGATGGAGCCCTTTTCGAAGCGGTTGAAGCGGCCTAGCTGATCGGGTGTCGCGGTCTCGTCGGTGACCGGGAAGCCGAGCGGACCGCTCGGCCCGCCCCTCGTCACGTACTTGGCGAGGATGGCCCCGTAGACCCATTGGGCGCCGGTCTGTGGATGCCAGTAGACGTCGCCGGTGGAGTAGTGCTGGACGTAGCCGCCGTCGCCTACCTCTTGAACGTCGGACGCGGGGAACCTCGGGCCGGGGGGTCCCTCGCCAAGGACGGCCGCCTTCCGCTGGATCTGCTCCATGGCGCGCGTCATCGCGGCAGGCGGCTTGACGGCCAACAGCAGAGGGCGGTTCGTTGGGCGCAGTGGTTCGAAGCCGCTGATCGAGAGGTCGATGGGGAGATCGCCCAGCGGAGTGTCCGCGGCAACGGTCAGATCAAGCGTCGTCGCGGCCAATCCGCCGGCGGGCACGCTCACGATCCGCAGGGCCCGAACGTCCGGATGCACGACTTCAAGCTTGATGTCGGATGCGGGGCTGCCGGACGGTAGCGTGACGTGTACGGCTACTTGCTCCACAGCGCCCCGATGGACCTGAATCGGCTCCGTGGGAAGGTCCACGCGAAGGCCGCCTACGACCAGAAGCAGAGGAATTCTGACCGGCTGCTCCCAGCCTGTTGCTTCCACCACAAGAACCGCGTTCGCCGAGTCAGGCGGATCCATCGCCGGCGCGATGAACTCGACTTCTCCCTTGACCAATGTTCCGGCCTGGACATCAAGGGCCTCGCCCGAGCCAACCCGCCCGAACTCCGCGTACTCGACAAAGTCCAGGCCTTCCTTTCGCGCCTTCTCCCGGAGAGCTGGCGGCAGTTGCTCGATCTCCTCGTCGCTGAGCGGATGGAACTCCTTGCGGAAGCAGACAAGATTTCGGAAGCGAATGAACGAGTCGCCACCGACGACCGACCCTGCCATCGTGCCGTTGGGGACGGCGTCCGGGGCGACGACGAAGTCCTGAACCACAGTCTGTCCCGGCTCGGCCACGCGGTGCATGCTCGCGGGCTCGATCTTTCCTTGCGGCATCGCGGACTCCAGGGTGTGAAACCGGACTTCCAGCAGGCAACAGTCGTGTGAAGCCAGTCGCGGTCCAATGACGCAGAACAGATACCGGTACCACCGTCTCGCCATCCCGGAGATCCTGCATGTCGATCTAGCGTCCTGGGACTGGCTCTGTTCACGAGAAGTTCCGGCTAGAACGTGCGCCACGCGCATACGACGTTCGGGCAGGTGATACCGGCGGACTCGCAACCGCAGTACGACGCTTCTCCTGCCCCTTGGCGCATCGGCCGGAAAGCGCGGGTAGGAGCCGTGAACACGGCTCGACCACGTCCCCCCTCGTCAGCATGGCCCGTCCCATGCTGCTGGTCGTCGCCGTGAGTCATTGGATCGGCCGGTCCGACGGATCCCTGATCGGTGGGAGGGACGAGCCGGTGGGGGGTGTTGCTCGGCTATCTCCTGCTGGCAATCGTCCAGTTCGGCATGTGGGGCCCGCTGTACTGGGCAAGGGGCGATCCCGGTCCTGGTTTCTGACGCAGCGCCGTCTGGGGCTTCGCCTACTCGGCGTACGTCTGGGCTACTCGCTCGCGACCTGGCGCGCTTTGGGCCGCCACCTGCGGGGGCACGTGGCGTGGGCCAAGACGCGGCGTATCACGGAGATCGCCCCGCCGCGCGCCCAGCCACGTCTCCAGACCACGAGAGGGCCCGCTACCGGGGCGCCGCGCTCCGGTGCGAGCCCGTCGCCCCCTCCACCACGGCCGAGCAGCGCACAGGCCTCGCTTCCCGCCCCGGCCGCCGGCACCGCGACGACCATGACCACAGTGAGCCCGCTGGCCAGGACGGCGTAGACCGCCGTCAGGAACTGCGTCCAGGTCAGCGCCGCCGCACACAGCAGCGTCGTCACGAACGCACGGCGCCGGTGGTCACCCGTGCGACGCCACCACGGCACCCAGGACGGTGACCAGCGCCACCATCCCGCCGCCGGTGTCGCGCATCAGCGCGCTGAACAGGGCGAGGCGGGACTCATGCCCACCCGGAGGCAGCCCGGCCTCGGCGGGATGGGAGCCGAGATGGTCCGGGCGGGCCGTACCGAAGTCGTCGAGGGCGTCGTACGCGACTGGGGCAGTCACCATCGGAGGGGTGACAAGGAAGGATTACGTCATCCGTTCCCCGTACTCGGCCCACCGCGGATCGGTCTGGGGAGGGTTCTCCGCTCACCAGCTCCTGCCCTCGTACGCGAAGTCCGCCGGAAGCCCCAGGTCGCCGGCGGCCCCACGGGCATCGTCGCTGTGAGCAAGGAGGCCGACGACGACCATCTCCGTGGGTTGATCCTCCGGAACTGCCCGAGCTGCGCCGCGATCTCGCCCACGTCCGCGCCGATGATCACCACCGCGGCCAGCGCGGTGTGGCCCGGCCCCGCCATCCGGCCCGCCGCCGACCCAGCGGGACGCGGGCGAGCGCGAGGAGAACCACAAAGGGCACTGCCATGGTCGCCGACTGGGTCTTGGACGCCACCGCGACGACGGCTCCCGCCGTGCCGGCGAGGAACCCGAAGGCGTTCTGCGGAACGTCGTGGAGTGCGCGCTGCGGTTCCTGGTTGTCGCGGCCGGCAGGGCGTCCGCGAAGAGCGCGCAGGCACCCGCGATCCGGAAGCCGAGCAGGCCGCTCAGGACCTCCCGGCACGGAGCAGCCAGTTGCCGGGCGGGACGAGCGTCACGACGTCGAGGGGGCACATCCTGCGGAACCCGTGGCCGTTGTCGGCCATGCGGCGGCACCGGCACAGAGGGCGAACCGATGGCGGAGGCTGAGCCATCACGCGCTTTGGTCATGCGGACGCTTCAACGGCCGCCGATGCGGGCCGCAAGGACCACACCCCGAACCGGGAAAGTCATGCACGGCCCGGCCACAGCCCTGGTGCGCTCCGTACGACCGACCGCAGGCCCGCCGGGGCGCATCCGGGTGACTTGGGCGTGTCGGTCCACCCTCGTCCAAACACTCTGTCCAAACATGGGGAAACCCGGGACCGGTGACTGTACGCGAGCGCGGCAGAATCCACCTGCCCAGGCGAAATGCCTGGTCAGATCGATTCTGCCGTGCCTCGCAGTGGTGGGGCGGGTGGGACTCGAACCCACGGCCGACGGATTATGAGTCCGCTGCTCTAACCGGCTGAGCTACCGCCCCGAACACCACGGCACGTACAAGTGTGCGCGCCGTCTGCCGCAGCATAGCCGCTCATACGATCTCCTGCTCCGGATGGGCGGCCATGCTCGATCTAGAGGACTCCGGGGCCGGGCAGGTGGTTCCCCGGGGAACGAAAAAGGACCCCGAAGGGTCCTTCTCCTGGTGGCTCCCCCGGCTGGACTCGAACCAGCAACCCTCCGGTTAACAGCCGAATGCTCTGCCAATTGAGCTACAGGGGATCGCGCTCCCCCGACTGGACTCGAACCAGTAACCTGCCGGTTAACAGCCGGCTGCTCTGCCAATTGAGCTACAGGGGATTGCTGCGTTGCGACGAACGGTCCCACCTCCGGCCTTGCCGGGGGGCGGGCGCTCGCTGCGAGACATAGATTAGCGCAAGCAGGGGGGTGCTCCGCCAATCGGTATCCCCAGGGCGCTCCAGGAAGGATCGCAGCGTGCGGTACAAGCTGGTGTTCGTCGCCGGACTGGGCCTCGGTTTCGTGATCGGGACACGGGCCGGGCGAGAGGCGTACGAGCGGATGAAGAAGTCGGCCAAGCAGGTCGCCGAGAACCCGGCGGTGCGCAACGCGGCCGAGTCCGCCGCGCAGACCGGGCGGCAGGCGGCCGGGAAGGCGTTCCACGCCGCCGGTGAGCAGGCGCAGAAGATCCGGGCGCGGGTGAGTCACAACGGCCAGGCCGCGCAGTACGAGGACGATGACTGGGGCACCAGCAACACCTGACGTACGGCAGAATCATGTGCCATGGGGATAGTCGCCGGTCTGGACAGTTCTTCCGACTCCACGCGCATCGTCGTCTGCGACAGCGAGACGGGCGCCGTGCTGCGTCAGGGGCATGCCCCGCATCCCCTGGAGCCCAAGGCCGCGGACGTCGACCCCCAGGCCTGGCTGCTGTCCCTCGGTGAGGCCGCGACCGGCGGGCTGCTCGAAGGCGTGCAGGCGATCGGTGTCTCCGCGCAGGGGCACGGGCTCGTGCCCCTCGACGCGCAGGGCGGGCTCGTCCGGCCCGCGATGGTCGGGAACGACAAGCGGGCACAGGTCGCCGCCGCCGACCTCGTCGAGGGTCTTGGCGGGCGGCAGGCCTGGACCGAGGCCGTCGGAACCGTGCCGGCCGCCGGTCTCGCCGTCGCCAAGCTGCGCTGGCTCGCCCGCAACGAGCCCGAGCACGCCCAGCGCGTCGCCGCGGTCCTCCAGCCGCACGACTGGCTGGTCTGGCAGCTCCTCGGCCGTCCCGCGCGCCGCACCACCGACCGCGGCGCCGCCTCCGGCACCGGGTACTGGTCCGCGCGCGACGGGGCCTACCGGCCCGACCTGGTCGAGCTCGCGCTCGGGCACCAGGCCGCGCTTCCCGAGGTGCTGGGGCCCGCCGAGGCCGCCGGCACCACGCCCGAGGGGCTGCTGATCTCCGCCGGTACCGGCGAGACGATGGCCGCCGCCCTCGGCCTCGGGCTCGGCGTCGGGGACGCCGTCGTCTCCCTGGGCGCCTCGGGATCCGTCATGGCCGTCCACCACGAGGCCCTGGCCGACCCGCACGGCATGATCACCTCCTTCGCCGACGCCACCGGCATGCACCTGCCGGTCGTGCACACGTCGAACGCCGTACGGGCGCTGCGCGGGACCGCCGAGATGCTGGGGGCCGAGTCGCTGGACGAGCTGTCCGCGCTCGCGCTCACCTCGACGCCCGGCGCCTCCGGCCTCGTGCTGCTGCCCTATCTGGAGGGCGAGCGGACGCCGCATCTGCCGCACACCGCCGGCACCCTCGCCGGACTGCGCCGCGAGTCGATGAAGCCCGAGCACCTGGCCCGGGCCTCCTTCGAGGGCATGCTGTGCTCGCTCGCCGACGCCATGGACGTGCTGCGCGGACGGGGCGTCGAGGTGCGCCGGGTGTTCCTGCTCGGCGCGGCCGCCGGGCTGCCCGCCGTACAGGCCATGGCGCCCGCGCTGTTCGGTGCCCAGGTCGTCGTGCCCCAGCCGGCCGACTACGCGGCGCTCGGTGCCGCCCGGCAGGCCGCGTGGGCCCTCGGGGTCTCCCGGGGCACCCTGTCCCCGGCGGCCCCGCCGGCCTGGCAGGGCGCCGCGGCCCAGGTCTTCGAGGCCGGCGAGGAGCTCGCCGTCGGGCAGGCCGTACGGCAGCAGTACACGGCGACGCGGGAGCAGATCCACCCGGGCGCGTTCAGCGCCTGATTCCGATCCGGACCCGTTTCGTAAAGACTTCGCCAGGGCTCGCCGCCCCGCGTCAAAACGAGTCGTAACGCCTCGGGGGCGCGGGCGATAGTAGAACCCGTGCTCATAAGACTCCTCCGAACCTTCCTCCGGCCGTACAGCAGACCCATCGCCCTGCTGGTGCTGCTGCAGCTCCTGCAGACCAGCGCCACCCTCTACCTGCCCACCCTGAACGCCGACATCATCGACAACGGTGTCGTGAACGGGGACACCGGCTACATCCTGCGGTTCGGCGCGCTGATGATCGGCGTGTCCCTGCTCCAGGTCGTGTGCAACATCGGGGCCGTGTACTACGGCGCGCGGACCGCCGCCGCTCTCGGGCGGGACGTGCGGGCCGCGGTCTTCGACCGGGTGCAGTCCTTCTCCGCCCGGGAGGTCGGGCAGTTCGGCGCGCCGTCGCTGATCACCCGCACGACCAACGACGTGCAGCAGGTGCAGATGCTGACCCTGATGGCGTTCACCCTGATGGTCTCCGCGCCGATCATGTGCGTCGGCGGCATCGTGATGGCGCTGGGCCAGGACGTGCCGCTGTCGGCGGTGCTGATCGCGGTGGTGCCGGTGCTCGGCATCGCGGTCTCGCTGATCGTGCGGAAGATGCGGCCGCTGTTCCGGACCATGCAGGAGCGGCTCGACACGGTGAACCGGGTGCTGCGCGAGCAGATCACCGGCAACCGGGTGATCCGCGCCTTCGTGCGCGACGGCTACGAGCGCGAGCGGTTCAAGGGGTCGAACACCGAGCTGACGGACGTCTCGATGTCCACCGGGCGGCTGATGGCGCTGATGTTCCCGACCGTGATGACGGTCGTGAACGTGTCGTCGATCGCCGTCGTCTGGTTCGGCGCGCACCGCATCGACAGCGGCGCCATGGAGATCGGCGCGCTCACGGCCTTCCTCGCGTATCTGATGCAGATCGTGATGGCCGTGATGATGGCCACCTTCATGTTCATGATGGTGCCGCGGGCCGAGGTGTGCGCCGAGCGCATCGAGGAGGTGCTCGCCACCGACTCCAGCGTGGTGCCGCCGGCCGAGCCGGTGCGCACCCTGGAGCGGCGCGGGCATCTGGAGGTCAGGAGCGCGGACTTCCGGTACCCGGGCGCGGAGGAGTCGGTGCTGCGGGACGTCGAGCTGGTCGCCCGGCCGGGCGAGACCACCGCGATCATCGGTTCGACGGGCTCCGGCAAGTCGACACTGCTCGGCCTGGTGCCGCGGCTGTTCGACGTGACCGGCGGAGAGGTCCTGGTCGACGGCGTGGACGTGCGGAAGCTCGACACGGAGCTGATCGCGCGGACGGTCGGACTCGTGCCGCAGAAGCCGTACCTGTTCTCCGGGACGGTCGCGACGAACCTGCGGTACGGGAAGCCGGACGCGACCGACGAGGAGCTGTGGCACGCCCTGGAGGTGGCCCAGGCCAAGGACTTCGTCAGCAAGCTGGAGGGCGGGCTCAACGCGCCCGTCGCCCAGGGCGGCACGAACGTGTCCGGTGGTCAGCGGCAGCGTCTCGCGATCGCCCGCACGCTGGTGCAGAAGCCGGAGATCTACCTCTTCGACGACTCCTTCTCCGCCCTCGACTACGAGACGGACGCCCTGCTGCGGGCCGCGCTCGCGGAGGAGACGGCCGACGCGACGGTGGTCATCGTCGCCCAGCGGGTGTCGACGATCAGGGACGCCGACCGGATCGTGGTCCTCGACGAGGGCCGGGTCGTCGGCACCGGCCGGCACCACGAGCTGATGGCGGACAACGAGACGTACCGGGAGATCGTGCTCTCCCAGCTGACCGAGGCGGAGGCTGCCTGATGGCCGGTCCTGGCGGACGGATGATGGCCGGCGGCGGGCCGGACTCGAGGTCGATGGATTTCAAGGGCTCGGGCAAGCGGCTGCTGAAGCAGCTGGCGCCGGAGCGCGGCGCGCTGTGGGTGATGCTGGTCGCCGGCGTGCTGTCGGTGGCGGCCTCGGTGGTCGGGCCGAAGATCCTGGGCAAGGCCACCGACCTGGTCTTCGCGGGCGTGGTCGGCCGGCGGCTGCCGGAGGGCACCACCAAGGAGCAGGCCCTGGAAGGGCTGCGCGCCAAGGGCGACGGCGGGATGGCGGACATGCTGTCCGGGGTGGACTTCACCCCGGGCAAGGGCATCGACTTCTCGGCGGTCGGCGAGGTGCTCGGCCTGGCGCTCGGCGTGTACGTGCTCGCGGGCCTGCTGATGCTGGTCTCGACCCGCATGTCGATCAAGGTGATCAACCGGACGGTCTACCGGATGCGCGAGGAGGTCCAGGCGAAGCTCGCGCGGCTGCCGCTGTCGTACTTCGACAAGGCCAAGCGCGGCGAGGTGCTGTCGCGGGCGACGAACGACATCGACAACATCTCGCAGACCCTCCAGCAGTCGATGGGCCAGCTGATCAACTCGCTGCTCACGATCGTCGGCGTGCTCGCGATGATGTTCTGGATCTCGCCGCTGCTCGCCCTGGTGGCGCTGGTCACGGTACCTCTGTCGGTGGTCGTGGCGACGCGGATCGGCAAGCGCTCGCAGCCGCACTTCGTGCAGCAGTGGAAGTCCACGGGCAAGCTGAACGCGCACATCGAGGAGATGTACACCGGCCACACGCTGGTGAAGGTCTTCGGGCGGCAGCGGGAGTCCGCGCAGGACTTCCACGAGCAGAACGAGGCGCTGTACGAGGCCGGTTTCAAGGCCCAGTTCAACAGCGGCGTCATGCAGCCGGTGATGCTGTTCGTGTCGAACCTGAACTACGTGCTCGTGGCCGTGGTCGGTGGTCTGCGGGTGGCGAGCGGCAGCCTGTCCATCGGTGACGTGCAGGCCTTCATCCAGTACTCGCGGCAGTTCTCGATGCCGCTGACGCAGGTCGCGTCGATGGCGAACCTGGTGCAGTCGGGCGTCGCCTCCGCCGAGCGGATCTTCGAGCTGCTCGACGCGGAGGAGCAGGAGCCGGACGCGCCGGTGAGCGAGAGGCCGACCGAGCTGAAGGGCCGGGTGGCGCTGGAGGGCGTCTCCTTCCGGTACGAGGAGGACAAGCCGCTGATCGAGGACCTGTCGCTCGCGGTCGAGCCGGGCCACACCGTCGCGATCGTCGGCCCGACCGGCGCCGGCAAGACCACCCTCGTCAACCTCCTCATGCGGTTCTACGAGGTCACCGGCGGCCGCATCACCCTCGACGGCGTCGACATCGCCAAGATGACCCGCGAGGACCTGCGCAC